>JAJZWQ010000003.1 GCA_021846605.1 Bacillota bacterium
TTCGATTGCCAAGGTGCGCTCCGTTCGGTCGTCCCGCCCGGCGAGGAGTCAGTCTACTCGCCATCTCACTCCGCGTCAAGCCACCTTCCGCCCTTTTCACCCCCCTCCCGCCCACAGGCCCCGAAGACCCGTCAGCGTTCGGGGCGCAGTTGAGGAAAGAGGACCACGTCGCGGATGCTGGGCCGGTCGGTCAGGAGCATCGCCATCCGGTCCAGACCGATGCCCAGACCTCCGGCGGGCGGCATGGCGTGCTCCAGCGCGAGCACGAAGTCCTCGTCGATGGGCTGCGCCTCGTCGTTTCCGGCGGCGCGCTCGGCCGCCTGTTGCGCAAAGCGCCTCCGCTGCTCGTCCGGGTCGTTCAGTTCGCTGAAGGCGTTGGCCAGTTCCATCCGCCCCACGACCGCCTCGAAACGGCAGGTGAGGCGCGGGTCCTCCGGCTTGCGCCGCGCCAGCGGCGAGGTCTCCACGGGGTGGTCGAGCAGGAAGGTGGGTTGCACCAGGTCCGGCTGGACCAACTCCTCGACCAGCGTCTGCAGGACATGCCCGCTGCCGGCGGTCTCCGGCACCTCCACGCCCAGCGCGCGCGCCGCGGCCCGGGCCTCGGCGGCGGGCAGCGCGAGCACATCGACGCCGCGCTCGGCGACCGCGTCCACCATGGTGAGCCGCCGCCAGGGAGGCGTGAGATCGATCTCCTGCCCCTGCCAGGTGACGCGGGTCGTTCCGCACACCTCGCGGGCAGCGGCGGAGACGATGTCCTCCGTCAGAGACATCATGTCCTCGTAGTCGCCGTACGCCTGGTACGCCTCCAGCATCGTGAACTCGGGATTGTGGCGCGTGGACAGGCCCTCGTTGCGGAAGACGCGCCCGATCTCGTACACCCGTTCCAGGCCGCCCACCAGGAGCCGTTTAAGGTGCAGTTCCAGGGCGATCCGCAGGTGCAACTCGAGGTCCAGGGCGTTGTGGTACGTGCGGAACGGGCGAGCGGCGGCGCCGGAGGCCACCTGGTGCAGGACCGGCGTCTCCACCTCCAGGAAGCCGCGGGCGTCCAGGGTCTGGCGGACGCTGCGGATCATGCGCGAGCGCGCCACAAACGCCGCGCGCACGTCCTCGTTGGCGATGAGGTCCAGATAGCGGCGCCGGTAGCGCGTCTCGGTCTCGCGCAGACCGTGCCACTTGTCGGGCAGGGGCCGCAGCGACTTGCTCAGGAGCGTCCAGCCGTCGAGCTCGACGCTGACCTCCCCGGCCCGCGTGCGCATCACCGTGCCGCTGATCCCGACGATGTCGCCCAGATCCAACCGCAGGAAGTCCGCGTAAGCGGCCTCGCCCATGGTTCCGCTCCGCACAAACAACTGGAGGCGCCCCGAACGGTCCTGCAGGTCGCAGAACGCGACCCGTCCCTGCCGGCGCAGGGCCAACACGCGCCCGGCCATCCGCACGGTCCCGCCCTGAAGCGCCTCGAACCCGTCGCGGACATCCTGCGCGTGGTGGGTCACCTCCCACCGTCCGCCGAAGGGATCCACCCCACGGCTGCGCCACTCCTCCAACTTCGCCCGCCGCGCGGCGAGCTCGTCCCCCTCTTGCCCGGCGCCCGCGTCGGTCACATGCCACCCTCCCACCGCACAAAGGCTGGAGGGCTTTGCCCCCCAGCCTCCACCGCCGCTCGGCACGCCCGCCTCGCCGGTTCCGGTCGCGCCCTACCGGGCCAAGGACACGATCTTGTATCGCGCCGTCCCACCCGGGAGTTTGACCTCGACGACGCTGCCCGTCACCTGGCCAAAGACCGCCTTACCGATCGGACACTCGTAGGAGATGCGGCTCTGCAGCGGGTCGGCCTCGCTGCTGCCGACAATCGTGTACTCCTCGATTTCCTCGGTCTCCAGATCGCGCAGGGTAACCATGGTGCCCAAATTGACGCGCTGCGGATCGACATCCCTGTCCTGCACGATGCGGGCGTTCCGGAGGAGGTTCTCCAATTCCAGGATGCGGCCTTCGACGAACGCCTGCTCGTTCTTGGCCGCCTCGTACTCGGAGTTCTCCGAAAGATCACCGAACTCGCGCGCCACCTTGATCCGCTCGGCGACTTCACGGCGCTTCACACTCTTGAGCTCTTCCAGCTCTTGCTCCAACTTGTGTACGCCGTCGGCGGTCAGCAGCACCTCGCGTCCGCTTTCTACCATGGCAGGCCTGGCGCCCTCCTGTTTCAGCCCACGGTGGTTCGGGGCTGCAGTCTCCTGTGCAGCATCGCCGCCCTCAATGGCCGGACGGCCACTGGGCGGCGACGGTGGGGACACCCTCTTCTTGCGTCGACCCACGCGCCGATGCGACCAGCGCGATGGAGATTCATTATAGGAACCCCCTTCATCTGGTGTCAACGCCGTTCCCTCCGCCCGCGCACGTCCGCGCGCACAGCCCGCTCGCAGGCAATGTACGCCGGAGTCCCGCCGACAAGCACGAAAGGTCGGTCACGCCTCTCCGTCCCCGTCCGGCGGTCCGGACTCCGGCAGGACCGCGGCCTGCACCACGACCTCGTCGGTGGCGTAGATGGGGCTGGTGGTGCGCAGCGCCACGGCCACGGCATCGCTGGTGCGACAGTCGATCTCCAGCAGGCCGTGCTCGCCCATCAGTTCGAGCTGGCAGAAAAACGTCTCGTCGCGCAGGTCGTGGATGAGGATGCGCTCCAGGTGCGCGCCGAGACGCTGGATCACGTTCGCCAGCAGATCATGGGTGGAGGGGCGGGGCGCGTAGACGCCGTTCGCCGCCCGTGCGATGGCGTGCGCCTCCGGCTCGCCGATCACGATCGGCAGCAGGCGCTGGCCGTCATGCTCCCGGAGCACGAGGACGTAGTCCTCGGTCGACTGATACTTGGTGACGCTGAGGACATCGAGTTGGACCATGGGCCTTCCCCCCACCATGGTGGGCAACCGGCACCGCCGCTTCGTTCGTCCGGCCGGGCGCGGCTCCTGCCTGCGCGGACGATCAGCCGGCACGGTGCTCGTAGATGAGCCGCAGACCCTGCACCGTCAGCCAGGGATCCACCGTCGTGACCGTCGCACTCACCCGCGCGATCATGTCCGCCCAGCCACCGGTGGCGATCACGCGGTCCGCGCCGCCCATCTCGGCGCGGATCCGGGACACCAGAGCATCCACCTGCCCGGCAAACCCATATGCGACACCGGCCTGCACCTGTGCCGCCGTATCTTTGCCCAATGCGCCCTCCGGTACCTCCATCGGGACGCGATGCAGGAGCGCGGCGCGCCCGTACAGCGCTTCCGTGGACACGCCCACCCCCGGGGCGATCGCCCCGCCCAGATACCGGCCCCCAGCCCCCACGGCGTCCACGGTCGTCGCCGTGCCGAGATCCACCACGATGGCCGGCACGCCATGGCAGCGCCATGCCGCCACGGCGTCGGCGATGCGATCTGCCCCCAGGTCCTGCGGGCGGTCCACGGCCAGCGTCAGGCCGCAGGTCGTCTCGGGGCCAACCGCTACGTGGTCGCATTCGAGATAGGTTTGGGCGATCTCCCCCCACACCTCCCCCAGGGGCGGAACGACCGAAGCGACGACGAGGCCGTCGATGGCCTTCAGCGGTAGCCCGCGATACCCAGCCAGGTCGGTCAGGGTCATGGCCAGTTCGTCGCCGGTGGCCTCCCGGCCGGTGGTGAGCCGCCAACAGTGCTGGATCCGCTCACCGACGAAGACGGCGAGCACGGTATGCGAGTTCCCCACGTCCACGGCCAGGAGCACGGGCCCTCCCCCTTTCAGTTCGGGTGCAGGTGGGTCACATCCCCGGCATAGATCACCTCCGTGGCGCCATCGGCGTCGAGCAGCAGGGCCCCGTCGTTCTGCACATCGCGCGCGACCCCCTCCAGCACCCGGCCCCCGGCCATGTCGACGCGGACGCGCCGTCCCAGAGTGGTGGCGCGCCGTCGCCAGCCGTCGAGCATCTGGGGCCAGCGGCCCGCGCGCAGGGCGGCGTAGGCGGCGTCCAGGCGTGCGAGGACGGCCCGGGCCACCTCGGCGCGGGCGGGATGGCGGTCTCCGTCCCACAGCGCCGCGGCGCCCACGCCCTCGGGGGCGGTGCACACGTTGATCCCCATCCCCAGCACCAGGAAGTCCACCTGGTCCTCCCGCGCCACCATCTCCAGGAGGATGCCGCAGACCTTCCCGCCTGGCAACAGCACGTCGTTGGGCCACTTGATCGCCAACTGCGCGCCAAAGCCCTCCAGGGCCTCGCAGACCGCCAAGGCGGCCAGCAGGGTGCAGCGTCCGGCCTCGGCGGGCGGCACCGGCGGGCGCAACACCGCCGAGAGGTAGACCCCGCCGGTCGGCGAGGCAAAGCTGCGCCCGCGCCGTCCTCGGCCCGACGTCTGTTCGGCCGCCAACACCACCGTGCCCTCGCACGCGCCCTGCAGGCCCAGATCGCGCGCCAGGCGGTTGGTGGAATCGACCCGGGGCAGGACGTGGAGGATCCGCCCCACGCACCCCACAGACAGCGCCCCCACGCCGGTGGGGGGCAGCGGCGCCACGGTCTCTTCGGCCGGGAGCATATACCCCGTCCCGGGCTGCCCCACCACACCGTGGCCGTCCGCCCGCAGTCGCTGCATGTGCTTCCACACCGCCGCGCGGCTGGTCCCCAGGGCGGAGGCCAGCGCCTGTCCGGATAGCGGGGAGCCGCGCGACGCCTCCAGGAGAGCCAGCAGGTGGCCGCGCGGCCCGGGCAGCGGCGGCGGGTAGCCGGGGAACATGCCCAGCGGCCGGACGACCTGCTGGGCGGCGGTCTTCCGCGCCAGTTGGGCCAGCGGTCCGTGGCCGGGCACCACCAGTCCGGGGGGGGCCACCTCGGCGAGCGGCACGAGCGCGAAGGCGCGCTCGTGCAGACGGGGGTGGGGCAGGATCAGATCGGGGCCGTTCCGCCGTTGGTCCCCGTAGAGCAACAGGTCCAGGTCGATGGCCCGGGGGCCCCAGCGGACATCGCGGAGGCGTCCCATGGCCGCCTCGACGGCCAGCAGTTCGCCCAGCAGCGCCTCCGGCCCGATCTCCGTCTCCAGCGCCAGGACCGCGTTGACGAACCATGGCTGGGGGCGACCGCCCTGGGGCTCCGTTTCATATACCCGGGAGACCCCCACCGGTCCGAGTCCGGCGGCGGTCAACCGGCCCGTGGCCTCCAGCAGCTGCAGGGCCGGCCGGCCGATGTTGGCGCCCAAAGATACGAAGGCCCGCACAGGGCCAGCCCCCTCAATCTGGAACGGGATTGCCCGCGGCGTCGAAGGGCAGCCGTACCAGAACGTCCGCGCAGGACAGGCCGACGGGGGCCGCCGGCTTGTGCACGGTGACCGCCCCCCCGCTGAGCCCCGGGAACTCGCGGACCAGCGCACGGGCGATGTCCCCGGCGATGCTCTCCACAAGATCGTGATGGGGACCGTCGACCACCGCGGCGGCGACCTGCGCCGCACGCCCGTAATCCACGGTGTCCTCCAGGCGGTCCGAGCGCGCGGCGGGCGCCAGATCGACCACCAGTTCCAGGTCGATGATGAAGGGCTGGGCGTCCACCCGCTCCTCCTGCAGGACCCCGTGCCGGCCCGAGAGTTCAAGCCCGCGCAGGGTGATCGTGCCGGGTGCGGCCGGTGGCCGCGGCACCCCACACGCCGAGGCGACCCGCGCGGCGTCCACCGCCGCTTCCACGTCGTGCACCCGGACCAGGTCCGCCCCATAGGCGGCGGACAGCGCCACCAGGGCCAAGGTGCCCGCCGGGCGTCCCTCCAGCGGCTGGCCGCCCAACCGGCGCCCGGTGGTCCTCCTGCGGGACGGTCCGATGCACACCGGCATGTCCAGACGCGCGCGCAGCCAGGGCACCCCGCTGATCAGGCGCAAGTTCTCCTCGACCGTCTTGCCGAAACCGAAGCCGGGGTCGGCGAGGAGCATGTTCCGCGGCAGGCCGACGGCGCGCAGGCGGGCGGCCGCGCCCTCCAACTCCGCGGCGACCGCGGCCAGCACCCCCGCCTCGGGCGGCACGGGACGGGTCGCCACGAGCACCACCGGTACCCGGCACTCCCCCAGGGCCGCAAGCATCCCGGGACCGTCCAGTCCCCCGCCGGCGTTCACGGCGTCCGCCCCGGCGGCGACCGCGGCGCGCACGACGCCGGCATCCCCGGTGTCCACGCTGACGGGAACGTCCACCGCGGCGCGCACGGCGCGCAGGAGGGGCAGCAGCCGGGCAAGTTCGGTCTCCGGCGCCACCGCCTCGGCCCCAGGCCGGCTGGAGGCCCCGCCCACATCGATCCAGGCGGCCCCGGCCCGCACCATCGCGGCAGCGGCTGCCGCGGCCGCCGCCGGATCCGGGAAGCGGCTGCCCTCCCAGAGCGAATCGTCGGTGGCCTTGACGACGCCCATGACCCGCGGGCTGGTGCCGGCCCACCACCGGCGCCAGCGGTCGGGCGTCGCCATAGCGCATCACCTGGGACGGAGTATAGCGCAGCATCCAGGGGCGGTGCGCCGCAGGCACCCCTCACCGGTTCCGCGGGGGGGCGCCTCCTCCGGCCGCCCACACCTGGTCGGGGGGATACCAGTGGATGTCCAGCTCGGTCGGCGTGGAGACCAGCACCGCAACGGCGCCGTCCGGTGCCATGGCCACGGGGTGCGGCACCTGCGGCCCTTCCCCCACCGGCAGGGCCCGGCTGCGGCGGACCGTTCCGGCGGCGCCGATGCCCTCCAGGCGCTGCTCGGAACGACCGGCGGCCACCAGGGCATAGGCCAGGCCCGTGGGCGCCACGCCCAGGAAGTCGGTGCGCGTGGCCCCCTGCGGCCAACGGCGCGTTCCCTCGGGGCGGGCGTCCGTGCCGAGCCGCAGGAGCGCGGGGCCACCCCGCTTATCGCGGCCCACCAACCAGGGGACACCGCCTGGACCGGTGGCCAGGGCGGCCCGCACCCCCGCGGGCGAGAGCAGCCAGGCCGGCGGTGCCGCCGCCACGGTAGGCCCCGGCACGGCAAGCACCGCCTGTTGCAGCACCCGCGTGGTCCCCGACCCGACAGACACCAACTCGCGGGTGGAGGCGTCCACACGCACGGACACCACGTCGACCCAGAGGCCCTGGCGCCCCACGGCCATCCCCACCACCCGTCGCAGGTCCCCGGGCCCAGACGCGAAGTCCGCGATGCGCTTGGGGCCCCCGGCGCGGACCACGGCCCACACCCCGCCGTCCGCCGTGGCCGCGTAGATCGCCGGGTCTGTCGGCGCCGGACTCACCGCCAGCGCGACCACCGGAGCGGACGTGGGCAGCGCCACCCGCCGCGGCCCCGTCCAGCGGTCGTTCGGGGCGCTCCAGAGCAGCAGGCGGTGCCCGAAGCTGTCGGCGAGCACGAGCGTGCGGTCGCCGGCCGCCACGGCCAGCGGGCCGGTCTGGGCGGAGTCGCCGCCAGCCGCCGTCAGATCCGTATTCCACGTGAGGACGGCGCTCCAGGCAGGGGCGGAGGGTGCGGGACCACAGCCGGCGACCACCGCCAGGAACGTGCCCAGCACCGCCGTCGCCAACCACCGCCCGCAGCGCCCGCGCATCGGCACCCACCCCGCGCAAGGCTATGCGCGGAGGGCGGTCTCAAGCCCGCTCGGGGAGGATCGCGACCCGTGAGGCGCAAGTCGGGTCCAGGTGGGCGGCCAGGCGCGCGGAGACGTCGTCGGGGTGCACGCCGGCCAGCGCGTCGCGGAACGTGAAGAGTTGCACCCCATTGAAGTGCAGGTCGCCCAGGAGGTTGCCCAGCGCCTCGGGGGAATCGAAGAGCCGGACGAAATCTCCCAGGCGGGCGCGCCGCAGGCGTTCGCAGGCGGCGGCGTCCACCCCCTGGACCCGGACCTCGCGGAATGCGGCCTCCAACTGGGACGCCAGTTCGTCGGGCCGGTCCGTCTCCGCCGAGAACTCGCTGATCCCGAAGGTCTCCTCCCCGTAATAGCCGGCATGGAAGCTGCGGTCGATCAGTCCGTCCTCATACCAGCGCCGATAGCGGTCGCTGCTGCGGCCGAAGGCGGCGCTGATGCCGATATCGGTGAGGATGTCGCGGCGCAGTTGCGCCTCCCCGCGGAGCGGCACCTCCTGCTCCTTGAAGCCGACGGCCACCAGGGGTCGGGCGACCGCCATGCGGTCCTCGCTGAAGGCGCGTGTCGCCTCCCGCGGTTCGATGGGCAGGATCCGCTCGGGGGGCGCCCAGGCCGGCCGCGGGTGGCGCTCCAGGGAGGCCTGGACCTCCTCCAGGACGCGCTGGGGGTCGATGTCGCCAACGACCCCGATCACGGTGTTGGCCGGGTGATAGAAGGCCGCGTAGCACTGGCAGAGGAGATCGGTCGTAATCTGCCCCACGGATTCGACCGTGCCGGCGATGTCGAGGCGGAAGGGGTGGCGCTGATACAGGTTGGCATGCAGGTGCTGGGCCAGGCGCCAGTCCGGCTCGTCGTCATACATGCGGATCTCCTGCTGGATGATGCCGCGTTCCTTGAGGGTGCCGGCATCGGTGAAGTACGGTTGCTGGACGAAATCGAGCAACTGGCGAAAGGCGGGATCGAAGTTCTCCGTGCCCGAGAACAGATAGGTGGTGGCGGTGTACGACGTGTGCGCATTGGCCGAGACGCCAAGGGCGGAGAAACGGTCGAACGCGTCCCCGTCCTCCTGCGCGAACATCTGGTGTTCCAGGAAATGCGCGATGCCGTCGGGCACGCGCCGCGGTTGCTCCTCGCCCGGCAGTCGGAAGCAGTCGTCGATCGACCCGTAGTGTACGGCAAACGTCGCGTACTTCTTCTGGAAGCCCGGCCGGGGCGCCACGTAGATCACGGGGCCACCCGGCAACTCCGTCACGCGCAACCGCTCGGCGAGTTGCGCGTCCTCCTGGTCATGCCAGCGGTTCGGCACCGGCGTCGCCCCCTTCCTCGGAACTGAGGAAGTAGATGGTATCCAGACGGACGCCCTGCGCCGCCGCGACGACGTCCTCCCGACGCACGGCCGCGATCTGCGCCAAGCGCTCGGGCACCGTGCGCACGTCGTCGACCAGCGCCTGGCCCAGCGCGGTGTTCAGCAGCCCGTAGGTCGAATCGGCGCTCGCCCGGATGTGGTTCATCAGCCCGCGGCGCGTGAATTCCAGTTCGTCGTCGTCGATCCGCCCGGACGCCATGTCCTCGACCTGGCGTCCGATGATCTCCACCGCCTGCGCATAGGCCGCGGGTTCGATGCCCGCGTGGACCATCAGGATCCCCTTGTGCCCGTCCCAGTCGCTGCTGGCGCTGTACGCCAGGCTGGCCCGCTCGCGGACGTTGCGGAACAGCTTGCTGTGCGGGAAGCCCCCGAGGATTCCGCTGTAGATGCGCATCGCGGGGTGCTGGGGATCCCGCCGGGTGATCGCGGTGCGGTAGCCGAGGCACAGCTTGCCCTGCTGCACCCGCTCCCGTTCGCGCACCACCCGAGGCCGGGCGGGCGCCTCCCCCGGACGCGAGCGCACGGGCTGGCCCGTCCCCTGGGTCAGGGGCTCCAGGGCCCGGGCCACACCGTCGGCCAAGGTCGGGCCGCCGCCGACGGCGAACACGTCCACGGAGGCGCCCGCCAGCACGTCCCGCCATCGCCGCGTGAGAGTACCGGTCTCCAGCGACTCCACGTCGTCCAGGCGCCCCTGGGCGGGGAGGGCGTACGCCTCGCCCCGGCACATCTCCTCCACGCAGCGCATCGCCGCGTAGCTGGCCTTGTCGTTGAGGATGCCCAGGATGCGGTGGGCCAGGTTCTCCTTCTCCTGGGCGACGACCGCCGCCGGAAAGACCCCCGCCGCGTCCAGGGCCGGTTCCAGGCACATCCTGGAGAGCAGGTCCACCGCGCCGCCCAGGACCCGCGCGCCTTCGGGCAGGTACCGCTCGTCCACGACGTCCAGCCCGAGGAAGAGGGTCTGCACCTCGCCGATCTTGAGCACGCCCGCCCCCACGCCCGCCCCGTACAGTTCCTCCAGCCGGCGTCCGATCGCCGTCAGGTCCGGATATCCCCGGCAGCCCCGTCCCAGGAGGTGCGGCACCAATGCGGTCGCGGTGACCGTCGACGCCTCCAGGGGCATATGCAAGCAGACCCGCAGCGCGCACGTCTTGAACTTGTCGCCGCGCGCCTGGTAGAAGCGCAGGCGGGGTCCCAGGCGCACGGTCTCCCACTCCGCCGCGGCCGGCACGCCGCCCATGCTCACGGTCCCCCCCCGTCCGGCCCTGTCAGCACCTCGACACCGGATGGCGTCACCAGGACATCGTCCTCCACGCGTACGCCGCCCCGCCCCGGCAGGTAGACCCCTGGCTCCACGGTGAACACCATGCCCGGTTGGAGCGGCTCGCCGTTCCCGTCCACGATATAGGGCGGCTCGTGCACCGCCAGACCGAGGCCATGCCCGGTGCGATGCGTGAAGTATTCGCCCATTCCCGCGCCAGCGATGCTGGTGCGCGCGGCGGCGTCGACCGCCTCGGCCGTCACCCCAGGCCCGGCGACGGCGATGGCCCGCGCCTGCGCCGCCGTGACCACGTCCAGGGCCCGCCGCAACTCCTCGCCGGGCTCGCCCACCGCCACCGTGCGTGTGACGTCAGCGCAGTAACCATCGATCAGCGCCCCCAGGTCGATCCAGACCACATCGCCAGCCGCGAGCGCGCGGTCGGTCGTCTGGGCGTGCGGATCGGCGCTACGCTTGCCGGATGCCACCTGCACGCCGAACGGAGACACCGTTCCAGCCTCCTGCAGCACCCCCTGGCAGCGCGCAGCCACGTCGCACTCCCGGACGCCGGGGGCGATGGCCGCCACCCCGGCCTCCACGGCGGCGCGCGCAATCTTCGCGGCACGCCGGATGCGCGCGGCCTCCGCGCCGTCCTTGATTTGGCGCAACACCGCCGCATCGGCGTCGATCGGGTGCCACCGCGCCCGGGGCACGCTCCCCTCCACGGCGGCGCGCTCCATCAGGCGCATCGCCTCGAACTCCGCGCCGAGGTGCAGCGGCCGAACACCCAGGGCCCCGAAGGCGCGGGCCACGGCCGCCTCGGGTCCGGTCTCGTCCCGGTAGGTCACCGTGCGGACGCCGGGAAGGGCGGCACGGATGCGCTCCACCTCGAAGTACGGAACCACGACGACATCGTGCCCCTGCAGGCCCAAGGCCAGGAGGCAGACGCGCTCGCTCGGTTCAACGTCCAACCCGGTGAAATAACGGAAGTTGGGTCCGGGGACCAGCAGCCACGCATCCAGATTGCGGCGGGTCACGCGCTCGGCCAATCTCTGCCGCCGGGCCGCGTAGACATCCGGTGCGACGGTCACCGCGCACCGCTCCCCGCGCCGCGTACCCAGCCACGCACGCCCGCCACGGCATCGCCCCCCCTGCAGGCCGCCGGGGCGGTCAGACCGCCGCCGGCTTGCCCTCCACGATCTGCGTCAACTCTTCGGAACTCACGGTCTCCCGGTCCAAAAGGGCGTGCGCGATGTCCTCCAGCTGGCTGCGATGTTCACGCAGTATGGTCAGCGCCCGCTGATAGCTGTCGAACACGACCTTGTGGATCTCCCGGTCGATGTTCGAGGCGACCTCCTCACTAAAGGAACGGTCCCGAGAGAGGTCCCGGCCGAGGAACGGGTTGTCGAGGCGGTTGCCAAAGGTCATGGGGCCCAGATCGCTCATGCCGAACTCGGTGATCATGCGCCGGACCATCTTGGTGACCTGCTCCAGGTCGTTGCTGGCCCCCGAGGTGATCTCCCCGAAGATCAACTCTTCGGCCGCCCGACCGCCCAGCGCCTGCACCACGCGGTCCAGGATCTCCTGGCGGGTGATGAGGTAGCGGTCTTCGGTCGGCAACGAGATGGTGACGCCCAAGGCCGGTCCCTGCGGGATGATCGTCACCTTGTGCGGCGGGTCCGTATGCTTGAGCAGTTTACCCAACAGGGCATGCCCCGCCTCGTGATAGGCGACGACCGGCTTCTCCTTCTCGCTGATCACGCGGCTCTTCTTCTGGGGCCCGCCGCCGATGATGCGGTCGATGGCCTCCTCCAGCTCCTCGATGCCGATCCGCTTCTTGCGCCGGCGGGCGGCCAGCAGGGCCCCCTCGTTGATGAGGTTCTCCAGGTCCGCCCCGGTGAAGCCTGGGGTGCGACGGGCGACCAGACGGACGTCCACCGTCTCGTCCAGGGGCTTGCCGCGCGTGTGCACATTGAGAATCGCCTCGCGTCCGGCCAGGTCCGGCCGGTCGATGCTGATCTGGCGGTCGAAGCGGCCGGGCCGCAGCAACGCCGGATCGAGGATGTCCGGCCGGTTGGTGGCGGCCATGATGATGATGCCCTCGTTCGGCGAGAAACCATCCATCTCCACCAGCAGCTGGTTGAGCGTCTGCTCGCGCTCGTCGTGTCCTCCACCGTACCCGGCACCGCGCTGGCGACCCACGGCGTCGATCTCGTCGATGAAGACGATGCAGGGCGAGTTCTTCTTCGCCTGTTCGAACAGGTCGCGGACCCGCGAGGCCCCGACCCCGACGAACATCTCGACGAAGTCGGACCCGCTGATGCTGAAGAAGGGCACCCCGGCCTCCCCGGCCACGGCCTTGGCCACCAGGGTCTTGCCGGTGCCCGGCTCGCCATAGAGGAGGACGCCCTTGGGGATGCGCGCGCCCAGCGCAATGTAGCGCTTGGGGTGCTTGAGGAAGTCGACGATCTCCTCAAGCTCCTCGGTCACCTCGTCGATGCCGGCGACATCCTCAAAGGTGATGCGCTGCTTGGGGTCGTCGCTGTGCAGGCGGGCGCGGCTGCGTCCGAACTGCATCACGCGGCTGCCGCCCCCCTGCGTCTGCTGCATGATGAAGATCATGGCGCCCACGACGAGCGCGATCATGATGATCGTCTGCAGGAGCGAGGCGTACCAGGGACTCCCGGTCCGAGAGATCGTGACGTCGACGCCGTGCTGTGTGGCCAACGTCGTCCAGCCGGAGTCCGTACGTGGGACGGTCGTCCGGTATTCGGCGTTGTTGGTCGTGAGGGTACCGGTGACCGTCTGGCCGTCGTTGGCCTGTGAGGCCGTCTTGACCGAACCATTATTGATGTCCGCGATGAACGCGGAATACGAGAGCGTTGTCACGTTTCGGCCGCGGCCATTCAGCAGCGACGCCACAACGACGACGAGCAGGAAGACTATGGCCCAGAAGAACAGTGTACGGAACGCACTAAATCGCAACAGCAGTCCCCCCGCGGGACAGCCCAGTAAGCTCAGGCGAGTGTAGCACAGGACCTCGGTCAAGACAATGAAGACGGGCCCACGGATCGCAGCGCCACGACGAGCGCGCGCCGCGTGGCGCCGGAGACGCGGAACTCGCACGCGGCGCGTGCTCCCACGACCCACAGGACGCGGCCCGCGCCGTCGGAGACCACCCACGGCCAACGCCGCCTCGAGGGCGGCACCCCCGCCTCGCGCAGCAATTCCCGGACGGGACGCGGGCCAGCGCATCCGAGGGGGCGGATGCGCTCCCCCGGCAGCGGAGCGCGGACCATCAGCGGAGCCACCACGTCGTCCGCATCACCGACCGCGCACGCCTCGGCGTCGGCGGGCAGGCCTTCGGCGGGCCACCCCACCCAGGCGGCGGTGAGCACACCGATCGGCGGGAGCGTCAGCGTACCCGGCACCGGCAGGGTGCGGGTCGGGATCTCCCGCGGATCGGCCGGGAGGAGGACGGCCCCGCACGGCCCGACATCCGCCAACCAGCGGTTCGGGAGGTGGAGGATGCCCGTCCGCCCCTCCATCAGGGCCTGCACCTGCCGGCGCCCAAGGGGCGGGCATCCGGTCTCGGCCTCCCACCAGCGTTCCACGACGCGGTGGCGGATGGCGTCGGGCAGGCGGGACCAGCCGTCCCCCCAGAGCAGACGCGGGCCCGCGACCCGGGTGGCCGCCGCCCCCTCCGCCCAGGCATCCAGGGCCGCCGCCTCTTCGGCCAGGTTTTGAGCGCTCCGCAGCAGCGCGGCGCGCACGCCTGGCCCCACGGCGGCCTGCAGGGCGGGGATCACGCTGTGCCGCAAGGCATTGCGCCGACGGGCGGGATCGGCGTTGGTGACGTCCTCCAGGAAGGGCAGTTGCTCGGCTTCAAGAAAGGAAAGGATCTCGGCCCGGTCAGCGAACCAGAGCGGGCGCACCAAGTCGCCGTTGAACCCCTCCACCGCGAGCGCCCGGCGCGGCCGCATCCCAGACAGCCCGCGGGAGCCCGCGCCGCGCGCCAGGTTGAGCAGCACGGTCTCCACCTGGTCGTCACCGTGGTGGCCCACCGCCACGGCGCGCGCGCCCGCACCGGCGGCGACCCGGGCCAGGAAGCGATAGCGCGCCTGGCGGGCCGCATCCTCCGGGGACCGCCCGGAACGCCGGGCGTGCGCGGGCACGTCCGCGCGGCCCAGCACGGCCGGCAGGCCGAGGCCGTCCGCCAGAGCCGCCACCGCCCGGGCCTCGGCACCCGAACCGTCCCGCATGCCGTGGTCCAGGTGCGCGACGACCACGCGCGGACGCCACGCGGGCGGCAGAGCGCAGATCGCCGCCAGGAGGGCGGTGGAGTCCGGACCGCCGGAGACGCCGCACACCACCGGGTCGCCGCCGCGCCACATGCCGAAGGCGGCCACGGCGCGGAGCACCAGTTCAGGGAGCCGTTGGGCCACCTCGGTCCCCCTCCTCCCCCGGGGCCGCCTCCAGCCGGCAGACCAGCACGGCCAAGTCGTCGTGCCGGCCCGCGTCCCCATGGGCGAGCACGGCGTCCACCAGTCCGGTCGCCAGGATTTCCGGCGTCGCCAGGGACGCCCACCGCCGCCCCAGCCGCTCGGTGCTCCACGCCGGCCGCGCCTGCCCCACGCCACGCGGACTGCCGGCCAGGCCGTCCAGGACTCCGTCGCTCACCAACACCAGGCGGTCGCCGGGCACTAGGCGCAGGCGTCCGGAGCGGATCGCCGGGGCGGTCAGGATGCCCGCGGGCAATCCCCCGCCGCTTAACTGGCGCACCCCGCCCGCACGCAGGAGCAGCGAGGCGGGTGCCCCCATCTTGTACCACTCCAGAACGCCTCCGCGCAGGTGGAGCACCGCCAAATCCAGGGTGGAGAACGCGTCCGCCCCGTCCGCGCCCAGGAGTTGGGCGTTGGCCTGCCGCAGGGCGTCGCTGGCCGACCGGCCGGCCGCCAGGCAGGCCAGGACGTGCTCCACCGTGGCCGTGGCGAGCACCGCCGCCTCTGGGCCCGACCCCATACCGTCCGCCAGCGCCAGCGCGACCCTGTCCCCGGACAGCGACCGGCAGCGGAGGGCATCGCCACTGACCGCTTGACCTTGACGCGGTACGGACAGCCCGCTGGCGCGGTAGCCCCAACGCTGCCGGTCCGGCGGCAGCGCCCAGCGGCGCGCCGGGGACAGCACCGGTTGGCCCGGCGTGCCCAGCCCTTCGCGGGCGACCGCCACCTCCGCCGCCAACTCCCCCAGTTCGCGCCCAATGCTGATCAGCGCGGGGACGGCCCCGAACCGCTGATCGGCGGCCACGCGCGTGAATTCCTCCTGCTGCCGTTCCAGCAGGGCGATGCGGTTCGCGGCCTCGGCCATCTCCCGCGGGCGCAGACACAGAATCGTGTCCGGCCCTCCGACCTGCTTCCAGGTCACCTTCGACCGGCCGGCGGCCGCATAGAGGTCGCGCACCATGCGCTGCACGCGGGGGAGGCGGCGTTCCCAGCAGGCGGCCAGCGCGGGACACCCCGGGCAGACGTCCTCGGCCAAGCGCATGGCGCCGCGCACGGGCTGCGGAGCTGGCGCGGGAGTCGCGGACAGATGGCGTGAGAGAGCCAGGCACTCGCTGGCGACGGCCTGGAGCCGGCCCGCCCAGACGGTCGCCCCGGAACGGGGGCGGTCCGGCGCCGCGGGCATCGCGACTCCCGTGCGCTGGCTCCACACCGCCAGCCGCATGATGCCGACGGCCAGGGCCGCCCCCACCAACGCGCCGAGCCCCCATGCCCATCCGGTGCGCATGGCGGCCAGGGACACCCCGACGTTGCCCGCCGCCACGGCCAGCGCGGGCGGCGTTCGGCCGCTGGTCTCGGCCACGATCCCGCCGGTCGCCGTCGCCGCCAGCGCCAGCGGCCCGAAGACCGCCGCCGGCAGGAGCCCAGCCGCGACGGCCGCCATCGTCACCCCGCGCCCGGACCTTCCCGGACCCAGGGCCACGTACCCGGCAACGAGCACTGCCGACAGGGCGATCCCACCGGGCAGACGACCGCAGGCGGCGCCCAGCGCCCCGGCGGCAAACGCAGCGGGCAGAGGCGGCCAGGCACCGAGCGCCCGTGCGCCCGCCGTGCACCAGACCACCAGCGCGCCCGCCAGGAGTCCGACGGCACCCTGGAGGGCGGCGGCGAGGGCCAGGCCCAGCCAAGGGCCGGCAGGGTGCAACAGGACGGCGGCCCCGCCAGCGACAACCGCCAAGACGGCGGGGGCATACCAGTCCGGGCGCGGCCGCACCAGGGTGGCGGCCGCCACCACGGCCATGGCCAGAGGAAAGCGCGTAGCCACAGCGGCGGGTACCACCGTGGCCACGCCCAGGGCGGCACCCGCCGCCGCGCACCAGGGGCGCCAGCCCGGACGCTCTCGCTGGAGCCCGGCCGCCAGGGGAATCCCCAGGCCGAGCGCAAGGATGCCGGTCAGCGCCGCGGCCCGCCCAAAGGCGAAGCCCAACACCAGCCAGACGCCCACGGAAATCACGCCAGCCGGCAGGCCACGAAGCGGGGAACGCGGCACCGCGGGCGGCTCGGACGGCTCTGGGCGGGGCACGCCGAGGACCACCCCCGCCGCGAGTGTAGGCGCAGGTGGTCGAAAACCGTGTCAAAACGCGCACGGGCTCGTCCCGAAAATCCGCCGTCGGTTCTCAATCCCCCGCGTGCTCCTTCGCGGCACGCTCGGTCTCCGCGGCCAGGGCGAAGTCCAGTGCGGTCAGCCCGCCCGCGCTATGCGTGGTGCAGAACACGGTGACACGGTCGTAGCGAATCTCCAGGTCGGGGTGGTGGTCGGCCGCCTCCGCCGGCGCCACCAGCCTTCCGACAAAGGCCACCGCCGCCGGAAAGCTCGAAAAGGAGAAGGTGCGGACGATCACGCCGTCCCGATGCACCCACCCCGGCAACCGGCCCATGGCCCGCTCGATCTCCGCCGCCGTCAGGCGTGGAGGCCGCACCGGCATCGCCTCCCACTGCGCCGCTGGACCGACGCGCGCACCCAATGCAAATGCACGATGCCCCCGGGGGCATCCCCCGGGGGCACCGGACTCACCGTTGCTGGAGCTGGTGGCCGGAATCGAACCGGCGACCTAGTCCTTACCATGGACTCGCTCTGCCGACTGAGCTACACCAGCGGAAAATTGGTTGCGGGGGTAGGATTTGAACCTACGACCTCCGGGTTATGAGCCCGACGAGCTACCTGGCTGCTCTACCCCGCGATCACGCCAATTGGTGGAGGGGGAAGGATTCGAACCTTCGTAGGCGTTAGCCAACAGATTTACAGTCTGCCCCGTTTGGCCGCTTCGGTACCCCTCCCTACCGATGGAGCTGGCGGACGGGTTCGAACCGTCGGCCCCCTGCTTACAAGGCAGGCGCTCTGCCACTGAGCTACGCCAGCGAACCTGGGGCATGATACCACGGCACCCGCCCGCTCGCAAGCCTCGACGGCTACATTATCGCACCAGTTCGCTGTTCTTCCGATCCTCCAGGTACCGCTCCAGCTTACGCTTCACGCGCTGGAGGGCGTTGTCGATGGACTTGACGTGGCGGTCCAAGCTGTCGGCGATCTCCTGATAGGAGCGCCCGTCCAGGTAAGCCATCAGCACCTGCCACTCAAGCTCGCTGAGAATTTCCCCCATCTTCTGCTCGATATCCCCGAACTCTTCACGGCTGATGACGAGATCCTCTGGATCCGACACCCTTGTGCCTGAAATGACATCCAGAAGTGTGCGGTCTGAGTCTTCATCGTAAATCGGCTTATTCAGCGAAACATAGGAATTGAGTGGAATGTGCTTCTGTCGGGTGGCCGTCTTGATCGCCGTGATGATCTGCCGCGTGATACACAGTTCGGCGAAGGCCCGGAACGAGGAGAGCTTCTCGCTGCGGAAGTCGCGCGTGGCCTTGTAGAGTCCGAGCATGCCTTCCTGGATGATGTCCTCGCGCTCCGCGCCAATGAGGAAGTAGGATCGCGCCTTGGCCCTGACGAAGTTCTTATACTTGATCAGCAGGTAATCCAGCGCGGAAGAGCACCCATTCTGCGCCAGCTCCACGATCTCTTCGTCGCCCATCTGATCATAGCCGTCTACATCTTCGGCCTCCGGGCGCGGACTGACGCTCACCGCAGAACGCCCCCTCAGCGGCTTTCGCCCCGTCCAAACCCCTGTCCGCGCCCATGCCACCTGCTGGCGGCAGCCTGCACCGTCGCGTTCTCCAAGGGCGGAGGCTTGTCAAGACGCGGCGCCATTCTAACCGTAAAGGGATTGTGAAGTCAATGCACAGGCGGGTCCGGCGGCACGCTTCGCGCCCATTCGTACATCAGCAGGGCGGCCGCAACCGACGCGTTGAGACTCTGAACCTGCCCATACATCGGCAGGCGCAGCACACGATCGCACCGTCGGCGCACCAGGGCCGACAGACCGCGCTCCTCGGCGCCGATGACCAGCACACTGCGGGCCGCGAAGTCTGCCCGGGTATACTCCACCTCCCCGTCCGGCGCGGAACCGTACACCCAGAAGCCGGCCTTCTGGCATCGCTCCAGCGCCAACACCAGGTTATGCACCTCCGCCAGCGGAAGGCATTGCAAAGCCCCCGCCGAGGCACGTTCCGCCGCCCCGGTCACCCCCGCGGCGCGGCGTTCCGGGAGCACGAGGCCGGCCGCCCCGGCCGCATCGGCGCTCCGTGCGACCGCCCCCAGGTTGTGGGGGTCCTGGATGTGATCCAGGGCCACGAGCAGCGCCCGGCGCCGCTGCGACAACCCGGTCAGCAGCTCTTCGAGGGAGAATGGGCGCAGCGGGTCGACCAGGGCGGCGCACCCCTGGGCATCTCCTCCGACCAACGTGTCGAGCGCCCCGCGAGGGAGCCGCTCCACCGCCAGCCCGCGCGCGGCGGCGGCCCGGGCCAGCGGGTCCATGCCCCGTCCGTCCTCCAGGATCGCGAGCCGCCGCACGCGGCCGCCCTCCAGGGCGGAAGACACGGCATGGCGGCCGGTGAGCCATACGGCTGCGCGAGCAGCGGCCCGCGGTGGCCGGTCCCGGGGCCCGGGCTTCAAGGCTCCACCATCTGGGGCACCGAGTCCTCCAGGGACCAGCGCGTGCCCTGCGGGGTATCCTCCAGCACGATGCCCTGGGCCGCCAGGCGGTCGCGGATCCGGTCGGCCAGCGCCCAATCGCGGTAGGCGCGTGCCTCGCTGCGCAACTCCACCAACAGTTCGATCAGCCCAGGGGCTCGCTCGTCGCCTCCGGCGGCGGTGTCCGCCCGTCCCTCCCAGAGGCCGAGGATCTCGCCCGAGGCCTCCAGCGCCTCCAGCGCGGCGCGCACGCCCGCGGGGTCGTTCCCGGCATGCACGGCCGCGTTGCCGGCCCTGACCAACTCAAAGATGTGGCCAAGCGCGCCGGCCGTGTTGAGGTCATCATCGAGGGCGGCGTCGAAAGCACGCCGGGCTTGGGCCGCCGCCGCGCCCAGTCCGGCGGACTCCGCCCTAGCTACGTCCTGGGGCGCGTGGGCGACGACCGCCCTCCACGTGCGGCGCGCTTCCCAGATCCGCAGCCAGCCGCGGCGGGCGTCTTCCAGGGCGGCCTGGGAGAACTGCAGACGCTTGCGGTAGTGCGTCGACAGCACGAAATAGCGGAGCGCACCGGCCGGCCACCGCAGCACCAGGTCGGTGAGCGGCACGAAGTTGCCCAGGGACTTGCTCATTTTCTCGCGGTCGATCTCGACCATCGCGTTGTGCAGCCAGATGCCGACGAATGGATCCTCGCCGGTGTATGCCTCGGACTGGGCGATTTCGTTTTCGTGGTGCGGGAAGATCAGGTCGCCGCCGCCCCCGTGGATGTCGAAGCCGTTGCCCAGGTAACGGAGGCTCATCGCGGAGCATTCGATGTGCCACCCGGGGCGGCCGGGCCCCCACGGGCTGGGCCAGGACGGTTCGCCGAGCTTGGCCGCCTTCCAGAGCGCGAAGTCCATCGGGTGGCGTTTGCGCTCGTCGACCGCCACGCGCGCCCCCGCCCGCATCTCCCCCAGCGTGCGGCCCGCAAGCTTGCCGTAGTCCGGCTTGGATTCGACCGCGAAGTAGACGTCGCCGTCCACGGGATAGGCGAAGCCCTTGTCGACCAGCACGGAGATCATCTGCACGATGTCCGGGATATGCTGGGTCACGCGGGCGAACAGGTCGACGCGGACGCCCAGCGCCTCCATGTTCCGCATGTAGTCGTCGATGTACCGCGCGGAGAGTTCGGTCGGCGGGATCCCCTCATCCGCCGCCCGGGCGATGATGCGGTCGTCCACGTCGGTGAAGTTGCTGACCCACAGCACGCGCAGCCCCTGGTCGCGCAGATGGCGCGCCAACACATCGGCCACCAGAGCGGGACGCAGGTGGCCGATGTGGGTGGAGTTGTACACGGTCGGCCCGCACGTGTACATGCGCACCAGGCCTGGCTCGGCCGGCACCAATTCCTTGAGTTCTCCCGACAGCGTATCGTGCAGCCGCATGGAAGCCTCCCTCTGCCCCCGGATCAACGGGCGCAACGCTGACGCTGCTCGCCCAACTGCGCCCGCAACTCGGCGACCTGCTGCTCCAGGAGGGCGCAGCGGGCGCTGAACGCCCGCAGTTGCTCCTCCACCGGGTCGGGCAGGTCCGCATGCTCCAGGTCCGCGCCCGCCCCGGTCACACGTAGGCCGCGGTGGCGGACGATCCGCCCGGGCACGCCCACGACGGTGCAATCGGCCGGAACCGAGTGGATGACGACGGCCCCGGCACCGATCTTGCAACGGTCACCGATGGTGATATCCCCCAGGATCTTGGCCCCGGCGCTCACCATGACGTCCCGGCCCAGGGTCGGATGGCGCTTGCCGCGTTCCTTCCCGGTCCCTCCCAGGGTCACCCCCTGGTACATGGTCACATTATCGCCCACCTCGGCGGTCTCCCCGATCACCACGCCTGTGCCGTGGTCGATAAAGACGCCCGATCCGATGCGGGCCCCGGGGTGGATCTCGATGCCCGTCAGCCAGCGCGTGTACTCCGAGAGAAGCCGCGCCGGCAGGCGCAGGCCCCAGCGGTGCAGGGTATGGGCCACCCGATGCAACGCGAGGGCGTGCAGGCCAGGGTAGCAGAGCCAGGCCTCCAGCCGCGAGCGGCAGGCCGGATCGCGCTCGAGCACCGCGTTGAGATCAGCGCGCCATGTCCGGAACACTGTTCTCCCCCCCGCAACGCGCATAAAACAAAAGCGCGGGTATCTCCGCCCAGAGGCGGACGATACCCGCGGTTCCACTCTGCTTCGGGCACGTATCCGTGCCTCTCACGCCCGATATCGGGGGCGACCGCCGACGACGCCGGTCTTTTTCGCGGGTGCACTCGGTCCGCTTCCCCGGAGGACGGCTCCCAGCCCGTGACCGTCCCTCTCTGCACCGGGCGCGTCGGACGTACCCTGCCCGCGCAAGCCCATCGTAGCCGCGCGGTCGAGGACTGTCAATTGAAGGCCTCCATCGTCCAGGATGGCGTCTTTCTCGTGCGGGGCCTGCGGGCACAAGGCCCGCCAGGCGGGGGACGTCGGCGCGCAACTCCATCGCCCGACGCCGCGCTGGCCCTTCTGGCGCACCAACGGCGGACAGGCTGGCCGCAGGCCGCGACCGGCCTCACCGGACCGGGGGACAGACATACGCCACGACGTGACGCCGTTCCCGCAAGCGCCTGCGAGCCAACGATGTCGGCGAGAATGACGGCCTTAGCTTCAGTGCCAACAAATACCTGCGGAGCATGGAGTTCATCGCACGCCGCACCCTGTTGGATCAGATGATCGATCTGTCCTACGGGACTTGTTTGTCCCGGGCCTGGGCAGGCCCAGGTGACCGGTCTCGGTGTCTCAACCAGCGGGTGCGCCTGCTCGTTGGCTTGCCGGCACACGGCAAGCGCCCCAAGCGGTCCGCCATCGTGGACTTCCGTCGCCGACTGCTGGCAACCGGCCCACACATGCTTGCCTTCCGGCAGCAACAGCTGTTTCTCGCCCATGCGGGCCTCGTCGACCAGGCCGCCCCCCCGACCATCGACTCCACCCCTTACCTGACCGCTGCCGCGCAGTCAACGGGCGTGGGCCTGATCCAGCATGCTAGGCGGCGGTTCTGGTTGGCGCTGCACAACTGGGACGCCGCACTCGCCGCCCAGATCCGGGACCTTCTGCACCTGGAGGCCTGGTGCCAGCCACACTTCCAGCGCTGTAGCGCCAGCCTGCACAGCGGTCAGGGGCGGCACCTGTGGCCGCAGTACTTCCAATTTCGCATCCTCACTTGCGCAGGATCTCAGAAAGATGCCCCAGAACTTGCAATCTCAATGAATGTCTGAAAATGCTCTGAGGTTCGGCGCGATGTAACGGGGGTTTTGGGATGAAGCGTCGGGACATGCTGCGCATCGTCGGCGGGCTGGCGGCCCTGGGCGGCGTCGGGTGGCTGGTACGACGGGAGGTCCGCGCCCGAGCAGTCCGGGCGGGTGTCTTGGGCTGGTTGCCCCCACCAGCCGCGCAGCCGGGCGGGCTGCTCCAAGTCGACCTCAATGGTCTGCCAACGCACACGCAAGCCGCCATGGCTATCCTACAGGGATTGGTGAACCTGCGCGCCGGGACCGGCCAGGAGGCCCTGTATCTACTCACCCCGGCGGTCCTCGGTGGCGGGTCCGCATATGATCGCCGGTGGGCGGAGATCTATGCGGCGCGATTCGGATGGAAGCTGCGCCAGGGTTCGATCGCTGACGCGCTGGCGCTGGCCCGCGGGCGTGGTATCGACCGGTTTGTGGTGTGGGACCCCTCCGTCCCGGCGACGATCAACGTAGCCAACACCCTGGCCTGGCTGCACGGCGCCGCGGCGGTGGCGCCGGAAGACGTCGCCTCGCCCCTGGCGGACGCTGCGGCGGCCATTGCCGGAGGCATGGCGATCTCCAGTCATGGCTTCCGGCAAATGTGGGATCTGAGAACACTGCACTTCACGGATGCCACGGCGGCATACGCTTGGGCGCTGCAGCAACTCGGACACACGCGACCGGAGAGCCTGGCGTTGGTAGCCGTCGGGGACATTCCGGGGAGCACCATGGAGGGAGTTGTTCGCTGGACGGCACGGGACTACGCGGTCGCTGCTCGGGCATTCACCTGGGAGACCCACTATCCGGCGGCGACGGACGGAACCGTGACCGGCGTCGACCTGGAGGTGGTCAAGAGCGTCGCGGGACGCCCCGCGACGCTCTTCGGCTCAGCGAACGGCGAGGGGCAGTTGCTGACGACCGGCCGGTACGGGCTGAACGACATTGCGGTGGATACGCCGGGCCTTCCGGGGGAGAACCTGAGTGTGCACACCGCAGTCCGGGTGGCCGCGCGCCAATCGCAGCGTCCCGCAGCTCCGGTCTTGGATCCCCAGGGCATCTACGCGACGATCTCGGTGACCGATGGGGACAACCCCGGGATGCTGCTGGCATTCCATGAGGGACGGTGGCTGGATCCGAAACGGGGCAGCGTGCCGGTGGGGTGGTCCCTGCAAGGCATGGCGCCCCAATGGATCCCTGGGATCGCGCGCCATTACTTCGACTCGATGACCCCCAACGACGAGTTCGTATCCTGGCTTCCGTTCGGTCTGCCTGATCCGTCCTTGCTGATGCAGAGTGCAGTCTGGCCGGGATACGTCGCCTCGGCGCAGGCAGCGATGCGCGACGCCGGGTTCCGTGTCGGGCAGAGCCTATTGCCGGTGCGCACCTCTCAGACGACAGAGCACAAGGTTCTCGGCCCCAAGGCTTCGGGGCTCCTGGACTTGCTGGGTGGCGGACCGGACGGCTGGCTTCTCGGATACACTGCAAACCATGGTTATCCAGCTGGCGAGCCTCTTTGGGTCGACGGCCGGCCGATCATCGCCTTGGGGGGATACGGGGGGAGTCCGGGAAACGGCAGCGCGCAGGCGCAATTACAGCAAGCGGTCGACGCGCTCTCCGGAACGATCCGGGCCGTCAGTCATCGGCCCCTGTTCCTGGGGGTGGGCATGGGCGACGGAACAGACTATGCCGATATCATGGGGGTGGCGCAGGCCAGTTACCCGGCACCCGTCCGTTTCGTCTTACCGGGCCAAATGATGGATCTGATGCGAGAGGCTTGGGCGAAGGGACTCATGCGCTCCGCGCCCTTGGCGACCCCTGCGACGCAGCGTGTTGCCGACGGCTTTTTCTTAACTGCGGGGGCAGAGACATCCGTCTCCTTGGCGTACGCCCGAGGCGCCACCGACGTGTGGGAGCGAACGGCCAGCGATGGAGCGGGCTGGACCTACGGTTTCAATGTGGCAACCTGCCGATCGCTGAGCGCGACCATTGAGGTGCAGGGCAGCGGTTCGATCCAGGCGTCTGCCGACGGCATCCACTGGCGGAGTGTGGCCATGATCGGGGCTGTCGCCACGGGGAACCAGAGCGGTGGAGGCGGGGCGGCGAACGCGCCAACCGGGCCCACGCCCTATTCTCTCGGCCAGGGCGGCCGGTTGGTGCGCGCGGACCTGTCTACGATGGTACCGAGTGCGTTTATCTACTTGCGGTTTATCGCAGGGCCGGCGGCAACGCTGGGAGTCACCGACCTGTCGCTGTGGTACAACCGCGTCGTCCCAGGGGCAGGCTGGCCCGCCGTCATCCAGTCCGTTTCCGGCCCGGCGTCCGGGTGACCGCAACTGCTTGCGGGGAGCGAGCGCTTGTGCCGGCGGCGTGGGGCGGTAGGCCACCGGCAGCAAATCGAGCACACCCGCCAGGGTGGCGGCCACGTTCGACGTGGCGGGGACGCGCGGGTCCCAGACGACCAGGCCCCTGGTGCGGTGCCCGCAGCAGGCGAGGATGTCCTGCAAGCTGGTGGCGTCGTACGGGCCTGTTTGGCCACGTCCCAACCAAGTTCACCCATCTTTGCCCACCAGAACTCGTCGAGGCTGGTCCCCCGTTGGGCCGGTGAGTCCGCTCAACAGGTACAACCGTGGCGCATCGCGGTTCACATCCCCTGAAGGGCGACGAGCAGGGCCAGTTCGTCGTAAGCGCGGACGGGCTGCGCGTTGTTGACGGGGAGCGACACGGACCCGTAGGGTAGCCGGTAGTGGGTAAGCGCCGGTTCCGGCAGGGAGGCGGACGGGACCAAACGGCGTCCGCACCCGCCAGCGAGGATGGCCGTGCCGCCCACCACAGCGGCGTAGCCCAAGAGCGCGCGCATACGTGCCTCTCCTTCCCATTCCCCGACCCTCCTCGCGCACCCGTTTGCCAGTCTAAGCGACCGCACGCCTACGCCAGTTTGCAGGGTGAGAGCCACCACGTGGACCGTGGGGAGCGAGCCATTCTGCAGCTGCAACATGCCGGGGAGCCGGATACCGGTAAGGGTCTGGGAGGAATCGACTGGATACGCAGCTACCGACCACGCGAACTGAGAGCGAACATCGGCAGTCCTGACCACGCTATTTGAGACGCGCGCCGGCCGACTTGCGGAGCCCTCTCTCAAGGTTCTGGCTTATGCTCGACCGTGCTCCTCCGGACGCAGCCTTGCTCCCATTGTCAACGTCCGGAGCCATTGACCAGATCGTCGAAACTGGTGCCGTTGTAGTGCCTGCGCGTCGCCAGCACCGTCGCCCAGGCCGCGATGCCCTCGCCGCGACCGAGGTGGCCCAGCCCCTCGTTCGTGCCAGCCTTGACGTTGATCGCGCCTGGCGGCACGCCCAGTGCCGCGGCCAGGTTGGCAGCCATCTGCGCGATGTGGGGGGCCAGGCGCGGCCGCTCGGCCACCACCAGGCAGTCGCCGCGGCACACCCGCCACCCGGCTGCGGCCGCCAGGACGGCACTGCGCCGCAACAGGTCCAGGCCGTCGGCGCCGGCCCAGGCCGGGTCGGTGTCCGGAAAGTGCCGCCCGATGTCCCCCAGGCCCGCCGCGCCGAGCGTGGCGTCGCACAGCGCGTGGCAGAGGGCGTCGGCGTCGGAGTGCCCCAGCAGCCCCAGCGAAAAGGGCACGCGCACCCCGCCCAGGATCAGCGGCCGGTCCGGCACCAGCCGGTGGACGTCCTGCCCCAACCCCACCGACCATGGCTGCTCAAGGGCGGGCAACGCCAAATCCTCGGGGTAGGTCAGCTTCTGGTTGCCGCGCTCGCCCTCCACCATCTGGACTCGCACCCCCTGCCGGGCGACGAGCCCGGCGTCGTCCGTGGCTGGTCCGCCTGCGGCGTGCGCCGCACGCAGGATATCGACGGCAAAGCCCTGGGGCGTCTGTGCCCGCCACAGACGCTCGCGTGCCGGGGTCGCGACGACTCGTCTCAGCCCGTCCACCTCGTGGACCGTGTCTACCAAGGGAAGGCCGGCGGCCGCGGCACCCGCGGCCTCGGCCGCCGCCATCACGCGCCGCACCAGGGCGGGCGAGCAGTCCGGCCGCGCCGCGTCCTGGACGAGGATGTGACTGGCGTCCGCGGGGATGGCGGCCAGGCACGCGGCCACCGTGGCGGACCGGCTGGCCCCGCCATCCACCAGGGTCGCCGTGAGGGCGTACGGGGTGAGGGCGGCCGCGCGCACCCGGTCAGCCGCCCCTGGACGGACCCCGATCACGACGTCCACGATCCCCGCCGTCCTCAGCGTGCGCACGACCGTGGTGAGCACGGGTGAGCCGCCCCGGACGAACAGCGTCTTGTCCCGGCCCAGACGCTGCGAACTCCCCGCGGCCGGCACGACGGCGACCCATCTGCTCACCGGGCGGACGCCAGACCCCGCGGGCGGCCGAAGATCATCCGGCCCTGCGCGTTCTGGAGCGTGTTGGTCACGACGATCTCCACCTCCTCGCCCTGGAAGCGCCGCCCGTTCTCCACGAGCACCATCGTCCCGTCCTCCAGATACGCCAGCCCCTGGCCGGGCAGCTTGCCGCTGGCGACGACGCGCACGGTCATCGCCTCGCCCGGCAGAAAGCGCGGGCGCAGGGCGCTGGCCAACTCGTTCAGGTTGAGCACGGGAACGCCCTGCAGTTGCGCGACCTTGTTGAGATTGTAGTCGGTCGTGACCACGTGCCCGGATAACTCATGTGCCAACCGCACCAGCTTGACGTCCACCTCGAGGCCGGGCCCTGGATCGCGCGGGTCGAACACCACGGGCGCGTTGTTCTTCTGCAGTTCGGCCAGCACGTCCAAGCCGTGCCGCCCGCGTTGGCGCCGGAGTTCGTCGCCGCTGTCCGCCAGATGCCGCAATTCGTCCAGCACACTGTGCGAGACGATCAGGGGCCCCTCCAGGAATCCGGTGGCGTAGAGGTCCGACACGCGCCCGTCGATGATCACGCTGGTGTCCAGGACCTTGGGCCGGCTGCCCAACGCGGTGGCCACCTCGCCGGGCCCGCCCACGCCAGCGCCGGGCGCGGGGCCGCGCCAGAGCCGGACCCAGTCCTCCCGCTTGCGCACAAAGACCGCCACGCCCAGGTAGACAAGCACCACCGTCAGCACCCCGCGGACCCACCACGGGAGCTGTGCCAGCGCCGGGCCGGAAAGGAAGGACAGCACCAACGCCAGCACCGCGCCTGCGGCCCCCGCCAGGATGTCCACGGCGGGCGCCCGCACCAAGCGCTGCTCGATGGCCCGCACGAGCCAGACGCCCGCACGCACCGCGGCCGGTCCACCCCTGTGACCCGCGAGCGCGCCAAGCACGGCCCCGGCGACCGCCACCGCAGTGGCCTGGGCGGCGGTCAGCGGCAGCGGGTACGTACGGCTCAGAATGCCGAGCCAGATGATGGCGATGTAAAAGCCGATGATCGTGCCCAGCGCGGCAAGCGACCACCGCACACCCCGCTCGGTCATCTGGCTGGCTCCTCCCCCCTTGCGGGGCACGCCTGCGTCGAAGGCCGCCCTACTGCCCCATGGCCGCGTTGAGCAGCGTGTTGGCATCGGCCTCGGGCATGTCGCTGGACAGCACTACTTCGCTCACCAGGATCTGCCTGGCGTTCTCCAGCATCTTGCGCTCCCCGGTCGACAGACCCTTCTCCTGTTCCCGGAGCGTCAGGTTGCGGACAACCTCCGCCACCTCAAAGATATTGCCGCTGCGGAGCTTCTCCGCATTCGCCCGATATCGCCGGTTCCAGTTTGTGGACATCTTGGTGCGCTCGCCACGGAGGACGTCCAGCACGCGGGCCAGGTCGTCTTCCGCGATGACCTGCCGCAGGCCGATCCCGTCCACGCCGTCGACCGGGATCATCACCTGCATGTCGCCGATGGGCATCTTCATGATGTAGTACTGCTTCCGCTGGCCGAGGATCTCGCGTTCCTCGATGGCCTCGATGATCCCGGCCCCGTGCATGGGATACACGACGCGGTCGCCGATGCTGAACAACGTCCCCACCCCCTCCGGGACGGCAACTGCGGAGCATGTGTCCCGGCCATTATACCACCGCCTGACAGCCCGGGCAGGCGAGCCCGTCGGCACCCGGGCGAGCCCGCATTGCCGTCTGGACGGCCCGACCGTACCCGTCCGCGGAGCATGCCGTCCGTTGACAGTCCAAAGCGACCGTCCGTATAATCACAGCGCGTCGCAGCACACTGGCGACTATCGGGGGGCCGCGTTCAACCCCGGCATTTGTCCACCTCGGCGGCTGACCCAACCGGCCGTGCCGGAAAGGGGTGCAGGTGCGTGAAAGACCTGCTGTGGGATAATTTTCAGGATGCTGTGCAACAAGGCTTGGTCCGCCACCGGAGCATTCTGGATGTTGTCTCCAAATTCCAGGAGGCCAGCGTCCGGGTTTCACGGGCACTGGTCAAGTCGGTCACCACATGTGGATGCGTCCGCATTAACGCGCAGAAGAACCAATTCCCTGAGGGTTCCAACCTGTCCATGGAAGAGATCAAGGGTTATATGCACGACCACCTGGAGGGTGAATTGTGCCCCAATTGCCGTGAGGTGGTGGAAGAGGAGATCGGCCGGGTGCTCTTCTACACGGCCGCACTCGCCAACCTGCTCGATGTCAACATCTACGACATTCTCATCAAAGAGAACAAGAAGCTCGCGGCGCTCGGGGTCTACCACCTGTCCTGATGGATTGTCCTGCTGCGGCACCGCGCCGCGGGTGGCGCCCCGTGCTCACGGGGCGTGCCGTCTTCCGGTGGCTGTGGCGCGCAGGCGGGCCAGGGCCTGCTTGATGTTGCGCGCCCGGCTCTCCCCGACACCCTCCACGGCGTCCAAATCCGGGATGTCGGCGTCCATCAGGCGGGAGAGCGTGCCAAAGCGCAGCACCAGGCGCTCGGCGACGGTGGTGGGCAGGCGCGGTACGCGGTCCATCTGGCGGAGGCCGCGCGCCTGCACCGGAGCCTCCAGGTCGGAGGCGATGTTGCCCAACCCCACCAGGCGCCCGGCCTCCACGGCATCGAGCCGGTTCTCGCTCGCGCGTTGCGCCAGGTGCTCGGCAACCTGCAGCGCGTCGTTCCACGTGGGCAGCGAACCGTCCGCGGTGCGCAGATAGTCGCGGATGACCAGGAGCTCGCTCTCGGCCACGCTCTCGGTGTGGTGCGCCAACTGGATCCCGACCAGGCCGCCCTCCGCTCCAAGTTCGGCCGCGACCTGCGTGATTTCGGCGGCGACCCGCGCCATCAGGCCGAACCGCTGCAGCACGCGGACGGCGTCGGTCCCAGTGGCCTTGTCGCGAAACTCCAGCGCGGACAGGAGGTGGAGCGCGTCGTCCAGACGGCCGCGCTGCTCTCCCAGCGTGGTGAGCGCCTGGTTGGCGCGGGCCAGCAGCATGACCGGATCGTGCAACGTGTGGCGCCACTCGCCGGCAAACACGGAGATAGAGCGGCGCCGCTGGCTTACGGCGACAACCAGGGCCCCGGTCTGGCGGGCGACCCGCTCGGCCGTCCGGTGGCGCGTCCCCGTCTCGGTCGTGGGCAGGCTGGCATCGGGCTGGAGTTGGACGTTGGCGTGGCGGATATGCGTGATGCCGTTGGAGACCAGCACCGCACCGTCCATTTTGCAGAGTTCGTACAGGCGCGCCACCGAGAAGGGGCAGTCCAGGTGGAAGCCCCCGTCGATCAGCGGCTGGATCTGCGCCTCGGCGCCCACCACGATGAGCGCCCCCAGCCCGGCGGACAGCACGCTCTCCACGGCCTGACGCAGCAGCGTACCGGGAGCCAACTCGGCAAGCGCGCGGTCGCGGCTGAAGGGCGTGCTCACCGGGCCGAACGCCCCGTGGCGGCTGGGGCCGCGCCAGCGTCCGTCTCAAGCCCGGGCGCGCCCAGTCCGGTGGCCAGGGCGACGCGCAGGTGGTCGGCGGGATCCAGCACCATCCCTGGGACGGGGAACCGATCCCCGGTGGCGGGTAGCAGCGCCCGGGTGAACCCCAGGCGGGCCGCCTCGCCCAACCGCTCGTCCGTGCGGGGTACCCCGCGCACCTCTCCGCCCAGCCCGATCTCGCCGAAGGCGACGGCCTCGGGTGGGACCGGGCGGTCGGTGAAGGCCGAGGCCAGCGCCAGGGCCAACGCCAGGTCCGCCGCCGGCTCCTCCAACCGGACCCCGCCGGCCACCTTCACATAAGCGTCCATCTGCCCGCAGGGGAGGGCGCAGCGGCGCTCCAGCACCGCCAGCAGCAGCGCCAGGCGGGCACCGTCGACCCCGTGCGCGGTGCGGCGGGGGCTGCCGAAGGCGGGGGTGCACAGCAGGGCCTGCACCTCGCAGAGGATGGGCCGGCTGCCCTCCATGGCGACCGTGACGACGCTGCCGGCGACGCCGCGCGCGCGTTCGGCCAGCAGCAGGGCCGAGGGGTTGGGGACCTCCCGGAGTCCGTCCGCCGCCATCTGGAACACCCCCAACTCCTGGGTGGATCCGAAGCGGTTCTTGAGCGCCCGCAGCAGGCGGAACGGGGAATACCGCTCCCCCTCGAAGAGCAGCACGGCGTCGACGGTGTGCTCCAGCAGCCGGGGGCCAGCCAACAGCCCCGCCTTGGTCACGTGACCGACGAGGATCACCGGCAGGCCGCGCACCTTGGCCATGCGCAGCAGCGCGCCAGACACCTCGCGCAGTTGCACGGGGCTACCCGCGGCCAGCGGACAGTCCGGGTGGCGCATCGTCTGCGCCGAGTCCACGATCAACAGGCGAGGTTGGAGGCGGGCGCACATCGCCTCCACGCTGGCGGTGTCCCAGACCGCGGCGGCGTGCAGGCCGGGGGAAAGCGCATCCAGACGGTGCGCGCGGGCCTTGATCTGCGCGGCAGACTCCTCACCGCTGGCGTACAAGACCGGACCGGACACCCCCAGGCGGCCGGCCACCTGGAGCAGCAGCGTGGACTTGCCCACACCGGGGTCGCCCCCGAGGAGGATGAGGGCACCCGGCGGCAACCCGCCCCCCAGGACGCGGTCGAACTCCGCCACCCCGCTGGCCAGGCGCCCCTCGCTGCCGTCGGCCACCTCGACCAGGGGCACGACAGCGGTCTGCCCATCGGCGGGAGCCTGGGGCGAGGCGCTCTCCAGGGTGTTCCATTCCCCGCACCCGGGACAGCGGCCGAACCACCGCGCCGACACGTGGCCGCACACCTGGCAGACGAAATCCGTTCGGGCACGCGGCAACGGCATCCCATCCCTCAGGGGTGGTCGACCCACGACGTCTGGCCGCCCGCCGACCAATCCTTCTTCCAGACCGGCAATTCCGCCTTCAGGCGTTCGATACAGAAGCGCGCTGCGGCAAACGCGTCGCCACGGTGCGCGGAGGAGGCGGCGACCCCCACCGCCGTCTCCCCCGGGGCGAGGCGCCCGGTGCGGTGGGCCACGCTGATGCGACAATCGGGCCAGAGGCGTGCCGCGCGCGCCGCGATGGCGGCCAGGGTCTGCTCCGCCATGGGCACATACGCCTCATACTCCAGATGTACCGTCTCCGCCCCGTCGGTATGTGCGCGGACCGTCCCCAAAAAGAGCACCTGCGCCCCCAGATCCGGGTCGGCCACGGCACGGAGCAGCGCATCCGCAGAAATCTCCTCTGGACCGACGCGCACCGCGGCCGCCCCGCCGCTCACCGGGGGCAGCACCGCGATCTCGCGCCCTGGTGCCAGGGGGGTGTCCAGAGCGACGCGTTCCCGGTCCACGGCCACCTGGCAATGAAGCAGCAGTTCCCCGCCGCATTCGGCAAGCGCGGCGAGCAACTCGCCAGCGGTGGCCCCGTCGCGCAGTTGCACACTGCAACTGCGCGACCGCAGGGTCTCGGCCGCCGAGGCGAACAGTCGCACCTCTATCTGCACGCTGGTCCCCCCGCCGCGCTACCCCGGCGTCCCGGCCTCGATCGTCTGCTTCCCCTGGTCGTCGGGCCCGTCCTTGTCCGGCTTCCCGGCGGCGGGAGCGGGCTGCTCCTGGCGGCGGAAGACGAGATTGCGGTCTTCCTTGGCCTCCGGGTCGACGTCGATCAGGACGGTGCTGCCCTCTGGGAAGTGCCCGGCCAGCACATCCTCGGAGAGCGGGTCTTCCACCAGGCGCGTGATCGCCCGGCGCAGGGGGCGCGCACCGAACTCGATGTCGGTCCCCTGTTCCACGATCAGGTTCTTGGCCGCCTCGCTGATCTCGAACTGCAACCCGCTATCCTTCATCCGCGCGCGCAGGCGGTTGAGCATCATCTCCACGATCTTTTCCAGGTGCTCGCGACCGAGCGGGTGGAAGACGACCACCTCGTCGATCCGGTTCAGGAACTCGGGACGGAAGGTGCGCCGCACCTCCTCCATGATCTTCTGCTTGAGCGAAGCATAGTTGGCCTCGTCCTCGCGGTTCGCCGGCTGGAAGCCCAGAGAGCCCTGGCGCTTGAGGTACTGGGCCCCGATGTTCCCGGTCATGATGATCACGGTGTTGCGGAAGTCCACGGCGCGTCCCTTGGATTCGGTGAGGCGTCCCTCTTCCAGCACCTGCAGCAGCAGGTTGAAGACCTCAGGGTGCGCCTTCTCGATCTCCTCCAGCACCACGACCGAGTAGGGCCGGCGGCGCACCGCCTCGGTGAGCTGACCCCCCTCCTCGTAGCCCACATAGCCGGGCGGGGCGCCCAGCAACCGGCTGACGGTGTGCCGCTCCGTGTACTCGGACATGTCGATGGTCACGGTGGCGTCCTCGTCACCGAAGAGCGCGTCCGCCAAGGCCTTGGCCAGTTCGGACTTGCCCACGCCGGTCGGTCCCAGGAAGACGAAACTGCCAATGGGCCGCCGTGGGTCCTTCAGTCCGGCGCGGGCGCGCCGGATGGCCCGCGCCACGGCGAGCACGGCATCGTATTGGTTGAAGTAGCGCGCGTGGATCGCGTCCTCCAGGTTCAGCAGGCGCTCCGCGTCGCCCTGGGCCAGCTTGCGCACGGGGATCCCCGTCCAGTCGGCGACGATCTCGGCGACCTCCTCGGCGTTGATCGTCAGCCGCTGCGTGGCCTGCTGTTGGTGCCACTCCTCCTTGGCCTGCTCCAGTTCCGTCTGCACCTTCTGCTCCAAGTCCCGCAGGTCGACCGCTTTCAGGTAGTCCTCGCTGGTGACCGCGGCTTCCTTGTCCTTCTTGACCTGTTCCAGGCGCTCCTCGATCTCCCGCAGCGTCGGCGGCGCCACGAACGCCTGCAGGCGGGCCCGCGACGCCGCCTCGTCGATGACGTCGATCGCCTTGTCCGGCAGGAATCGGTCGGCTACGTACCGGTCGGCCAGCCGCGCGGCCGCGACGATGGCCTCATCGGTGATCACCACGCGGTGGTGCGCCTCGTAGCGGTCGCGCAGGCCCTTCAGGATGGCCACGGTGTCCTCCACCGACGGTTCGTTGACCATGATGGGCTGAAAGCGCCGCTCCAGCGCCGCGTCCTTCTCCACATGCTTGCGATACTCGTCGAGCGTGGTGGCCCCGATCGTCTGCAACTCGCCGCGCGCCAGGGCCGGCTTGAGGATGTTGGCCGCGTCGATGGCCCCCTCCGCCGCCCCGGCCCCGATGATGGTGTGCATCTCGTCGATGAAGAGCACCACGTTCTGCGCCCGGCGGATCTCTTCCATGACCTTCTTGAGTCGGTCCTCGAACTCCCCGCGGTACTTGCTGCCGGCCACCATGGCCCCCAGGTCCAGGGCCATGACGCGGCGGTCCTTGAGGATCTCGGGCACCGTGCCGTCGGAAATGCGCTGGGCCAGCCCCTCGACGATCGCCGTCTTGCCCACCCCGGGTTCGCCGATCAGCACCGGATTGTTCTTCGTCCGGCGGGAGAGGATCTGGATCACGCGCTGGATCTCCTTGTCCCGGCCGATCACCGGGTCGAGCTTGGTCTCCTCGGCCTGGCTGGTGAGGTCCCGGCCGAAGTTATCCAGGACGGGCGTGTTGCTCTTCCCCCGCCGGGACCCGGCCCGGGCTGGCTGGGAGGGCTGCACGGCTGACGAGCCCAGCAGTTTGATCACCTCGCGCCGCACCCGCTCGAGGTCGGCGCCCATGTTCTCCAGGAGGCGCGCCGCCGTGCACTCGCCCTCCCGGATCAGCCCGAGGAGCAGGTGCTCGGTTCCGACATAGGAGTGCCCAAGGTTCCGAGCCTCCTCCAGTGCCAGTTCCATGATCACCTTCTTGCCGCGCGGGGTGTACTGGGGCTCCCCGGTGGGTGGGGACGTCCCCCGGCCCAGGCTCTTCTCGATCTCGGCGCGCACCTGCTCCAAGTCGATGCCCAGGTTCTTGAGAGCGCGCGCGGCCACCCCGCCCTCCTCGCGCAGGAGGCCCAGCAGAAGGTGCTCCGTGCTGACGTAACCGAAGTTCAGCCGGCGCGCCTCTTCCTGCGCCAGAAGGATCACGCGCTGCGCGCGGTCTGAGTAGCGTCCGAACATTGTGTCCGCCTCCCCCTTCGCCGCGGGACCTGTGCTACGACGCTCCGGGTCCCGGCGCGGGTTCTGGGCCCGCTTCCCCCTTGGTCCCCGCCACGAGCGCCTCCCGCAGGCGGGACCGCATCATCTCCGCCCTGCGGACATCCCTGCTTCCCGGCGGCGCCTCGCCGTCCTGCCGTTGCAGGAACCCCACCCGCGTCAAGACCAGCAACTCCGCCCACAGATCCGGACGCAGGCGCGGCAGGATCTGGAGATCGCTCCCCATGCGCATGTCGGAGAGGAGTTGCATCGCCTCCGCCGACGTCAGGAGCCGCGCGTTGGACAGGATCCCGAAGGCTCGCCACACCCGGTCCTCCACGACCGAGCCGCGTTCGGCCAACAGGGCCTCCCGCGCGCTGCGCTCGCGCGTCACCACTTCGCGGGCGACCGCATCCAGGTGCGCCGCCAACTCGCCCTCGGTGGCGCCCAGGGTGGTCTGGTTGCTGAGCTGGAACAGGTTCCCCGCCGACGCGGTCCCCTCTCCGTACAGGCCGCGGGCCACAATACCCACCTTGCCCAGTTCGGCGAGCAGCGGTCCGATGCGACCGGTCCAGCACAGGGCCGGCAGGTGCAGCATCACCGAGGCGCGCATCGCCGTCCCGAGGTTGGTCGGGCACGTGGTGAGGTACCCCAGGGCGTCGGAGAACGCCCAGTCGCATTTCGCCTCCAGAGCATCGTCCATCCGGCCCGCAAGTTCCAGCGCCGCCGAGCACTGCAGCCCGGGAAAGAGGGCCTGCAGCCGGATGTGGTCCTCCTCCAGGACCATCGCCGACAGTTGCTCGTCCTCCCGGAGCACCAGGGCGCCATGCGCCTGTTGGGCGTGCTGGGGGCTGATCAGGTGCTTCTCCACCAGGACCTGACGGTCCAGCGGGGCCAGGAATTCCATCTCGACGAAGACGAACTCCCCGAGTTCGGCGGGCAGTTCGCCCGCCAACTCCCGCACCCGCTGCAGCAATGCCTGGCGGTCATCCGGCTGCATCCGGGGCGGGAAGGGCAGGTTGTCAAAGTTGCGGGCCAGCCGCACCCGGCTGGACACCGCGACGTCCGCCGCCGGGGCCTCGCCGCGCTGCCAGGTGCCGATCGGACGGGACAGAACCGCGTCCAGGGCGGGCGGCATCACGTGGTCCCCCTTCCCGCGTCCGGACCGGGCGTGGCGGGCCCGGCGCCCGCCGCCTCCAGGGCCCGGATCTGGTCGCGCAACTCTGCCGCGCGCTCGAAGGCCTCGGCGGCGACCGCCTCCGCCAACTGCCGCCGCATCTCCTCGACCCGGCGCCGCTGCAGGATCGCGCCGCCGGTCCGCCGCGGCAGTTTCCCGCCATGCGCGCTCTTGCCGTGGATGCGGCGCACCAGGGGCGCCAACTGTGCCGAGAAGGCGTCGTAGCACCCGGGACACCCGAGCAGACCGGTCTTGGCGAATTCGGCGTACGTCTGCCCGCACTGCGGGCAGCGCTCGGTCGTCACGGCGTGCGGAGCGGTCCCCACCTCCGCCTCCGGGGCGCCAACCCCCAGCAGGCTGGCCAGAAGCTGCTGCACCGTGACATCCGCCGCCAGACCAAGGCTCCCCTGCTCGGCGGCGCACTTCTCACAGAGGTGCAGGTCCTCGACTGCGCCGCCGTCGACCATCCGGGTGACGTGGTACCGCGCCGGTCGCGCATGGCACTGCTGGCACGTCATACCCGACCCTCCCCGGCGGGACCGGCCGGCGGGGCGGCCGGGAGGCGCAGGACGGCCCAGAGTCCCGCCCGCAGGACCGCCGCGCGCACATGGTCGCGCAGCGGCAGCGGCAGGCGCAGGACCTCCCGCGAGACGACGGCGCGCAGGACGGCCGCCTCCCGAAGTGTCAACCGTCCGGCCTCGGCCAATCGCGCCACGTGCTGCTCGGCCGTCGCCTGATCCAGGGCTTCGGGCAGGTCGCCCACATCCGACCAGGCATCCTCCGGGAGCCTGGACACCCGGATGTACCCGCCACCGCCCCTGCGGCTCTCCACCAGGAAACCGCGGGCCGCCGTGAAGCGCGTCACGAGCACGTAGTTGATCTGCGAGGGAGCGCAACCGAACCGCTCCGCGAGATCCGCCCGCTGCACCTCCAACGAACCGCCGCGGTCGAGCAACCGGAGGAGGTAACGCTCGATGTTATCCGTCATGCACGCCACGGTTGATCCTCCCCGCTTGACGTTTCCTGACTATGACCGCAGTATATGGCACCCCTGTCCGCCGTGACAAGGGGCCGGCCAGGTTCACAGGCATCCCAGCAGGGTGTCGTCGGGTCCCGCCTCCTGCGGCGTCACGGCGCGCGCCGCCATGGCGGCCCCGGCCGACGCGGCGGGTGGCGGTCCGGCCGGGGCACGGGGCGCCGCGCGGTCCGGGTGGCACAGCCGCTCGGCTCCCAGGAAACGCAGCCGCTCGGCCGCCTCCTCGACCTCGCGCGTGGGCGCGGTCAGCGATAGGCGCAAGAACCCCTCACCGCCGGCCCCGAACGCCGACCCCGGAGCCACCGCGATCCCCGTCCTCTCCAGCAGCCACGTGGCGTAGGGCATCGACGGCCCGCCGTCGGGGCAGGGGAGCCACAGGAACGGCGTGGCCCAGGGACGCCGCACGGCGATGCCGACGTCGCGTAGCGCCGAGAGCATCAGGTCCCGCCGGGCGCGGTACGTCTCGTTGAGGGCCACCAGGAACCCCGAGCGCGCCACTTCCTCCAGCGCCACGGCGCCAGCCACCTGCACAGGGGCGAACACCCCGCTGTGCACGTGGCTCTCCACCTGTTCCAGCGCCGCGATCGCCGCGGCGTTGCCCACGGCGGCCCCCAGGCGCCATCCGGCCATGCAGAAGGACTTGGACCAACTGATGAATTCCACGGCCACGTCCAGCGCGCCCTCCACGTCGAAGACGCTCGGCGCGCGGTAGCCGTCGTAGCCGGACTGGCCGAAGGCGAAGTCGTGGCAGAGCAGGATCCCGTGTCGGCGAGCGAACTGCACCGCCTCCTGCAGGAAGCGTAGCGGCGCGGTCGCGCCCGTCGGGTTGTGCGGGTAATTGAGATAGATGATGCGCGCGCGGCGCAGCACGTTCGCCTCGATGGCGCCGAGGTCGGGTAGGTATCCCAGTTCCGGTCGGAGAGTCATGGAGACGACCTCGGCCCCGGCGAAGTACGCACCCATGCGGTAGGCGGGGTAAGCGGGGTCCGGCACCAGAGCCACGTCCCCGGGATCGCACACGGCCAGCGGCAGGTGGAAGATCCCGGCCTTGGAGCCCAGGAGGGCCATGATCTCTCGCTCCGGGTCCAGGCGCACGCGGTGATGGTCGGCGTACCAGTCCGCCACCGCGCGGCGCAGCCGTTCCAGCCCGCTGCGCGGCGGATAGGCGTGCGCGCCTTCGCGCGATGCGCTCCGCGTGAGCGCGGCCACCACCTCCTGCGGGGCCGGCTGGTCTGGATCCGCCCGGCCCAGGTCGATCACGTTGCGACCCTGCCCCCGCAGGGCGCGCACCTGCTCCTCGATGTCCGCGAAGATATACGGCGGCAGTTCGCCGATCCGCCGGCTCATGAACACGCCAGGCACCCCCCGCCTTCCCAGGAAGTATCGGGCAGTCGGCGGGCCCGCTATGCGGACGCGCGGCGGCTGGAAGGGGTCGCCCGCCCCCCGGGGAATGGGCGGGAACGGCAGGTGGGGCGCGGCATGGAGATGGAGCTGATCCTGGGACGAGCGGGCAGCGGCAAGACGTTCCGGTGCCTGGAGCAGGCGCGGGCCGCCCTGCGCCGAGACGGCCCCGACGGGCCGCCCCTTGTCCTGCTGACGCCCGAGCAGGCCACCCACCAGTTGGAACGCGCCCTGCTCGAGCGCCTGGGTCCCGGCGCCGCCGTCGCGCGGCTTGAGGTGCTCTCCTTCCAGCGCCTGGCGCTACGTATCCTGGCGGAGTGCGGCGGCAGCGCGCGCCCGCGCCTCCAGGACACCGGGAGACGGATGCTCATCCAGACGCGGCTGCACGCCCTCCAGCCCGAACTGGCCGTGCTCGGCGCCGCAGAGGAGCGCCCGGGATTGGTGGCCGCGATCGCCGACACCTTCGCCGAATTCTGGTCATACGACGTCACCCCCCAGGCGCTGCGGGAACGCCTGCCAGCCGTGGACGCGGCGGCGCGCGCCCGCTTGGCCGACCTGGCGTTGCTCTGGGAGGACTATCGCGATGCGGTGGAGCAGGGTCCGGCCGACCCGGCCTCAACCCTGTCCGCCGCCGCCGCGCAGACCGCCCGGTCGTCCCTGCGGGCGGCCGAGATCTGGGCCGACGGCTTTTCAGGCCTCACGCCGGCCGAAGAGCACCTACTGGACGCGCTCGTGGCGGCCGGGGCCCGGATCCACGTGGCCCTGTGCGTCGACGGCGGCGCAGCGCCCCTGGGAGCCGCCGCCGAGGACCCGGCCTCCCCCTTCGCCCCCACCCGCCAGACCCTGGCGCGGCTGCTGCGCCGCCACCCCGGCGCCACCGTCACGACGCTGGACCATCACGGATCACCGCCCCCGCGCTTCGCGCGCGGCGGCCCGATGGCGCTGCTGGAGGCGGGACTGGCCGGCCGGGGGGGCATGCCCGCCCGTCCCGGCCCCTCGCACGTCGCCCTGTGCACGGCGGCCGACCCGCGGGCCGAGGCGGAAGCCGCCGCCGACGAGATGGACCGGCTGTGCCGCGAAGAGGGGTACCGTCACGGGGAGATGGCGGTCATCCTCCGGGACCTGGACGCCTACCACGACTACGTGGCCGCGGCCTGCGCGCGGCGCGGCATCCCGCTGTTCGTGGACCGCCGGCGGCCCGTGGCCCGCCACCCGCTGTTCGCCGCCCTGGCCAGCGCGCTGACGGTGGTCGTGCGCGGGTGGCAGTCCCGCGAACTCCTGCACTACCTGCACACCGGCCTCAGCGGACTGGACGACGCCGCCGCCGACCGCCTGGCGAGTTGGGCCCAGGCGCGGGGCCTGGAGGGCGCGCGCTGGACATCCCCGGGCCTGGTGTGCGCGGCACCCTCCCCAGAGGAGACGCCCGCCCAGGCCCGTCGCCGCCGTGAGGACGACCGCCGCCTGAACACCCTCCGCCTCCGCCTGGTCCGTCCTCTGCAGCAGTTGCAGCGGGGCCTGTCCGCGGCGCCCACCGCCAGCGGGGCCGCCGAGGCGCTGCGGCGCTGGCTGGAGGTGGTCGGCGCCCCCGGGCGCGTCGAGGGCTGGGCGGGCGACGCCGAGCGCGAGGGGCGCCTGGCGGACGGCGCCTGGCACCGGCAATGCCACCGCTCCCTGGTGGCCCTGCTCGACGAATTGGAGGCCGCGCTGGGGAACCGGCCGCTGCAACCCGCCGAACTGGCGGCGGTGCTGGAGAGCGCGACCATGGACCTGACCGTGGGCCTGGTCCCGCCGGGGCTCGACCAGGTGCTGTGCGGAGCGGTCGGGCGCAGCCGCCACCCCGAACTCCGCGCGGCCTTCGTCCTCGGCATGCGGGAGGGGGCGTTCCCTCCCGTGGTGGGCGAATCCCCCCTGGTCCCCGACCAGGACCGCACGACGCTGCGGCAGGCGGGCCTCGAACTGGGTCCGACGGTGCGGGAGCGCCTGCAGGCCGAGCACTACCTCGGATACATCGCCGTAACCAGGGCCGCCGAGCGCCTCTACCTGAGCGCCCCCTTATCCCAAGGCCCGGCGGACCTCTTCACGCGGGCCGGTGAACTCTTGGGCATCGCCCCGGGACCCTGGCCGCTGCCGTCTGCGCCGACGGCACGCCGCGGGCCGGCCGCCCTGGCGGGCGCCCTCGCGCTGGAATTGGGCGGGGCACGCCAGGAGCGACGCGCCCCGGGACCCGGGTGGGCGGAGGCGGAGGCCTGGCTCCGGGCCGACCCCGCGCGGGAGGCGCTGTGCACCCGCGCGCTATCCGGGTTGCACCGTACCGCCCCTCCACCCCTCCCCGCCCCGTTGGCCGAACGCCTCCGTCCGGCCGAGACCACCGCCACGCGCCTGGAATCCATGGCCGCCTGCCCGTTCCAGCACTTTGCGCGGTACGGCCTGCGGCTGGCCCCGCGCGAACTGGCGGAGGTCGAGCCCAGCCATCTGGGCCAACTGGTGCACGCCGCCCTGGCCCGCTTGGTGGCCGGGGTGTTGGAGGACGGCCTGGACCTAGCCGAACTCGATCCGGCCGACGCGCGGCGGCGGGCGCGGGCGGCCCTGGACGCCGTGACCGGGCCCGTGCTCGGCCGGCTGCCGCCCGGCTCCGGCCGCGGTCGTCTTCTCCTGGAGGCCGCCGGCCGGGACATGGCCCTGATGGCGGAGACCATGTGCGCCCACGCCCGGGCGGGGAGGTTCCGGCCCGTGCGCGCCGAGGACGACTTCCGGTCGCCCGGCGCGCAACCCGTCCCGGGTACGCGCGGCCGCATCGACCGGGTCGACGCGGCCCCCGCCCCGGACGGCCGGCGCTGCGTGCGCGTCGTCGACTACAAGACCGGCCGGGCCGCCTTCTCCCTGCGGGACTTCTACGACGGGCTGAACCTGCAACCGGTCCTCTACCTGTTCGCCGCGCTGGGGCCGGACGACGTCCCGGGGGGATTCTTCCTCCTGCCGGTCCGCGCCGAACTGGAACTGACCGGCGGCCCGCAAGCGGACCCCCCTGCCCCGCCCCGGCTCAGCGGCCTCTCCCCGGCCGACCGCGACCTCGCCCGCCTGCACGAGTCGGCCCTGGACGGCGGGGTGACCGGGGTGCGCTGGACGCAGGCCGGCAGGCCCTACTCGGGCGCCAGGGTGGCCACCACCGAGGATTTCGCCTTGCTGGGACAGGCGCTGCGCCGGCGGATCGCGGACCTGGCCGGCCCGGCCGCCGTCGGCGTGGTCGCGCCGGCGCCCTACGGCCGGGCCGGGGACGTGGCGTGCGACCGCTGTGACTTTCTGTCCGTGTGCGGCTTCGACCCCGTCGCCGGGGACCGCTACCGCCGGTTGCCCTCCCTGTCCCTGCCGCCCCCTCCCGAAGAGGGCGGGCGCCGCGCGTGGGACGAGATCTGGGCGGCCCTGCGCAAGGAGGGTGCAGATGCCGGAATGGACGCCTGAGCAGGAGCGGGCGATCACGCTGCGCGGGGGCAACGTGCTCTGCGCCGCGGCCGCCGGCGCAGGGAAGACCGCGGTGCTCACCGAGCGCGTGGTGCGCAGGGTCGCCGATCCCGACGACCCGCTGGACATCGATCAACTGCTCATCGTGACCTTCACCCGCGCCGCGGCCGCGGAGATGCGGCGGCGCATCTCTGCGGCGCTGCGCGCCGCGGCGGTCACCACGCCGCGGTTGCGGGACCAGGTCTGGCGCCTGCCCCAGGCGGATATCACCACCCTCCACGGCTTTTGCGAACGCACGCTGCGGCGCTCGCTGGCGGCCGCCGGTCCGGACCCGGGGTTCCGCCTGCTGGATCCGGCCGAAGCCCGCGTGCTGCAGGCACGCTGTCTGCGCCAGGAGTTGGAGCGCGGCCTGGTGGGTCCTCAGGCGGACGCGCTGGCGGACGCGCTGGCGCGCTATGGCGGCCGCTGGGGCGATCACGACCTGGAAGGCCTGGTGCACCGGCTGGACCGCTTCGCCCAGAGCCAGGACGACCCGGCGGCCTGGCTGGACGCCCAGCGGCGCGCGCTGGAGGAACCGGACCTGGAGGCGGCCCTGCAGGGGGCGACCCACACGCTGCGCGACCTGGAGGGCCGGGTACGCAACGCCCTGCGCCTGGCGTCCCTCCCAGGGGGCCCCGGCGCCTACCTCCCGGCGCTGGAGGCGGATCTGGCCATGCTCGTCGGGCTGCGCGAGGCTGGTGACGCCTCCTGGGACACCTTCGCGCAGGCCCTGGCCTCGGCCGGATTCGGCCGTCTGCCGGCATCCGGCGCCGACGGCGACCCACGGCTGATCAAACAGTGTCAGCGCCTGCGCGACGAGGTGAAGCAGGGCCTGGCCCGCCTCGCGCACGGGCCGCACGCCCGCGCCGAGACGGAACTGCGGGCCGAGACCCGTGCGGTGGCCGGCCATCTGGCTCCCCTGCTCGACCTGGTGGCCGCCCAGCGCCGCGCCTTCCAGGACGCCAAGGCCCGCCTCCGCGCCCTGGACTTCGACGACCTGGAGCACGGCACGGCGCGACTGCTGGCGGACCCGCAGGGCCGGGCGGCGGTCAGTGGGCACTACCGCGAGGTGCTCGTCGACGAAGCCCAGGACCTCAGCCCCGTCCAGGACACGCTGCTGGAGCACCTGTGCGCCGCCGTCCCGCTCTTCTGCGTCGGCGACGCCCGCCAGAGCATCTACGGCTTCCGCCAAGCCGAACCCCGCCGCTTCCTGCGGCGCTCGGAGACGTACGCCCAGGAGGGACGCGGACACCGGGTCTCGCTCCTCCACAATTTCCGCAGCCGGGGTGGCATCATCGCCGCCGTGAACTTCCTGTTCGACCCGCTCTTCCGCAGCCGCGGGTCCGGCCTGCCGCCCGCCGACGCTGGGCCCCTGGTGGCCGCCGCCGCCTACCAGGGGGAGGATCCGCCCGTGGAACTCCACCTGCTCGACGGGGACACCCCAGAGGCCGGCGCCGGCGCCCTGGAGAACGAGGCCGACGCCGTCGCCACCCTGGTTGAGCGCTGGCTGGCCACCGCGCGCGTCCAGGAGGGGGGAGACCAGCGGCCGGCACGGCCCGGCGACGCGGCGGTGCTGTTGCGGACCATGCAGGGCCAGGCGCCCGCCTACGTCGCCGCCCTGCGGGCGCGCGGGCTGCCGGTGTGGTCGCCCTCGGCCGGGGGCCTCGCCGATACCCCGGAGGGACGCACCCTGCTCTCCTGGCTGGAGACCCTGGAGAACCCCCTCGGAGACATCCCCCTGGCCGCCACCCTGCGCGGTCCGTTCGGCGGGTTCTCCGACGCCGATCTGGCGGCCGTCCGCCTGGCGCTGCCGCGGGGGGCCCTGTGGGACGCGGTGCGCGCCGCCGCCGCAGCGGGCCCGCCGGAATTGCGCGCCCGCCTGCGCGACTGGCTGGACCGGCTGGGGCGCTGGCGCGAGGCGGCCCGCCAGCGCCCCTTTGGCGACCTCGTCTCCGACGCTCTGGAGGAGATCGGCTACCGGGAGTATGTGGGGGGACTGCCCGGCGGCGCGGCCCGGCGGCGCACGCTGAACACCATGGTGGACCGCTGCCGCCAGGCCGACCGCCTGCCCCACCCGGACATCTCCCAGTTGATCACCTTCCTGGCGGAGGGGGACAGCGGCGAGACGGTCGCCGAGGCCGCGCAGGCCGCCGGGGACACGGTGCGCCTGCTCAGCATCCATGGGAGCAAGGGGCTGGAATTCCCCCTGGTCGTGGTGGCCGGGTTGGGCCGCTCTCTGCCGCTGCGGGACGCGCAGGGGAACGTGCTGGCCCACCGCGACGCCGGGCTGGGGGCCTGCGCCGTCGACCTGGAGCGGCGCCTCCGCTGGCCCACGGTGCGCCGGGCGGCGGTCGCCCAGCACCTTGTCGCGGACGCCCGCGCCGAAGAGTTGCGCGTGCTCTACGTGGCGCTGACCCGGGCGCGGGAGCGGCTGGCGCTGGTGGGAACCCTGTCTGATCTGGCGCGGCACACAGGCAGATGGTTGGCCATGGCGGGCACCGCAGCGGACCTGGCCGACGGATCCTGCCCGCTGGACTGGTTCGGGCCTCGGCTGGCGCGCCACCCCGATGTGGCGCCGGCGCTGGCCGAACTGAGCGGAGGCCCCGGCGGCGGGCGGCCGGAGGGGGACTCGGCGGGCACGCGCTGGACGGTCCACCTGGCCCCCCTCCCGGCCCCGCTCCCGCCCGCGATCCCTCCGCCCCAGGCGCCGCCCGCCCCGGAGGTGCGCCGGCGCCTGGAGGCCGAGGCGACATGGCGCTATCCGGCGGGGGACATCAGCCGCCTGGCGGCCAAGATGAGCGTCGGCCAGCTCAGCCGCTGGACGCCCGCCGATGGCGAGGAGCAACGCGCCCTGGACGTCCCGCTCCCCATGCCTCGGCTGCGGCCGTCCCGGGGAGGCCCGACAGCGGCGGAGGCGGGCAGCGCCACGCACCTCGTCCTGGCCCACCTCGACATGGCGGGCCCCTGCGACGGAGCGGCGGTCCAGGCGTGCGTCGCGGATCTGGTGCGGCGGGAGGTCCTGCGGCCGGAGTTGGCGGGAGCGGTCGCCCGCTCGGACATCGTCCGCTTTTTGGCGGGCACGCTGGGAGGGCGGGTGCGGCGCGCCGCCCTGGAGGGGACGCTGCGTCGGGAAGTGCCGTTCACCCTGCGCGTATCGGCCGGGGAGGTGCACCCCGGAGCGGACGCCGGCACTGAGGACTGGGTCCTGGTGCAGGGGGTGATCGACGTCCTGGCGCGGGAGGGTGACGGGTTGCTGTTGGTGGATTACAAGACCGACCGCCTGCGGGGCCCCGACGACCTGGCCCGGCAGAGCGCGCACCACGCCCACCAGGTGCGCTGGTACGCACGGGCCGCACGGGCCGCGTGGGGCCTCCCCGTTCGGGACGCCATCCTCGTGTTTCTGACCGGGGCGCTGGAGGTGCCCGTCGCGCCGCCTTGAACACGTGGTCGAAAGGGTGAGGCCGAGTGCCATGGAAGACGCTGCTCCTGGGCGGGATGACGACGGGGTTCCACCACTTCTGGATCAACGGTGTCGCGTTGCGGGGAATCCTGGACGGCGCCGGGTGCGAGACCTACCTCAGCGAGGACCTGGAGGTGCTGGCCTCCCCAGGACTCGGACAGTACCAGATGGTGGCGGTGCTGTGCACGGGGCGGTCGCTGTCCCCGGAGCAGGAGGCCGGGCTGCTGGGCTTTGTGCGCGACGGCGGCGCGCTCCTGGGTCTCCACAACGCCACCGACACCTTCAAGAACTCCGCCCAGTACATCCGGGCCATCGGCGGCAGCTTCGTGACGCATCCGCCGCAGTTGGACATCACCGTGGAGTACGTTGACGCGGCCCATCCCGTGGTGCGGGACCTCCCCCCCTTCACGGTGCACGATGAGCTCTACCAGATGGAGTGGGACCCGGCGAACGTCCATCTCTTGGCCCAGACCCACAGCTACGAGGGCAAGGCGACCCCACTGGCCTGGGTGCGCCAGGAGGGGGATGGGCGCGTGTTCTACCTGTCGCTGGGACACAACCGCGAGGTGTATGACGACCCCAACTTCCGCCAGTGGGTGGAGCGGGGCGCGCGCTGGGCCCTGGGGGCGCTGTAGGGCACAGGGGTAGGCGGGACCTCCCCACCCCTGCTCTGTGCAGGCCCTCCACACGGTCGGCCGCGTCGTCCCCCGCACGTAGAGGGGGGTGGAGCGGCTGACCGTTCGTCGTGCCGCTCCAGGGAGAGCAGCGGGGGGCAACGACCACCTGGGACCCGTACCACCGGGTCTTGTACTCCAGCATCCGCCGGAACTCCGACCACCCGGTATCCGCGATGGACCGCGAACGGTGCCGGTTGCGGATCATGCCGCTTACGGAGAGGTCTTCGACGACGATGACCGACTTGGTTTTCTCCGGGTCCGTGGTCGCCTTGTGCAGGAAGTCCGTGCGTTGGCCGCGGGTGCGGGGATGCAGCCCAGCCAGCCCGGCCGCGGCCTTGAGCTTGTTGCGCGCTCCCCGTTGCTTGCGGCTGTGCGGCCTTTGGCGAAGACGCAACCACCGTTGCGCCTTCGCCAAAGGCTTCGGGGATTCGAGTCGTGCCCCATCTGAGAGCACCTGGGGCGTTGGCTGTGGGGCACGATTCCTGGGATCCAGGGCTTGATCCGCGCCTTCCGCCGCCAGAACGACGCAGTCCTGCTTTTCCGCGCATGACATCGACGGGTGCGAGCAGAGGTCCGACCAGCCCTTGGATGTATCGGGGAGGCATCCGGGTAGGGTGTGGGGGATGGCACCTACCACGAGCGCATGGCGGGCGGATCCCTGGACGCCATCCCACCGTTGAACGACCCCATGGTATAAGACGTGCATGAGCACCAAACGTCGGCCGAGTGGGTACGCGCGCCGTTCGTCGTTCGGCGCCCGTCTGTGGATGCCCCTCGCGGCCCTCTTGGTAATCGCGATCCTGATACTGCTCAAGGTGACCGCGCCGCCCAAGGTCAACGCCCTGAACAACAAGCCAGTCGCGGTCGCCGTGGTGCAGAACCTCACCACGGTGTCCCCGAAGACCTTTGCCCTGGCGGCGACCATCGCGCCGGCGTCCCATGCGGTCGCGGGCAGCAGCACCACGTGGACGAGCGGGGGCAAGCCGGTCGTCTTCTACTACGGATTTGAGTGGTGTCCGTACTGCGCCGCGAGCCGCTGGGCCATTGTGACCGCCCTGGCGCGCTTCGGCACCTGGTCGGGTCTGGAATACATGACCTCCTCCCCCACCGACGTCGACCCCAACACGCACACCGTGACGTTCCTGCATGCCACCTACACGAGTCCCTACATCACGTTTGAAAGCGTTGAAGCCCAGAATCCGCTGCATGCCACGCTGCAGACCCCGACCGGCGCCCAGCAGACGGCCCTGCGCAAGTACGACGTCAGCAACAGGTCCGGCGCCTTCTCCGGCCCCTTCATCGACGTCTCCAACCGGTACCTCTGGGAGGGGAGCCTCGTGCTTCCGTCGTATCTCCATGGCCTAGGATGGACGGCGATCTCCATGGCGGTGCACAGCGGTAAGGATCAGGCGGGAACCCACATCCTGGCCGGGGCGAACGCCCTGTCCGCGGCGATTTGCGCGGTCGACGGGGCCCAGCCCGCCGCCGTCTGCACGTCGGCGACGGTCGCCAAGCTGATCCAGGGCCTGCCCAAGCCGGGATCCACCGCATGAAGCCGCAACAGATCTGGCGCACGGTCCTGGCTGCGGTGGGCTTTGCCATCTCCGCCTACCTGACGGCGGTGCACTACGACGCCCACGTGCCCCTGGCGTGCTCATCCAACAGCATCATTGACTGCGCCCGCGTGATCACCAGCCCCCAATCCGTGGTGTTCGGCCTGCCCCTTGCGGTCTGGGGCATGCTCTGGTTCGCCCTGCTGGGAGTCGTGGTGCAGTTCAGAGCACGGGGCGCCGGATGGGGCGGGGCCGCCGACTCGGCCTGGGCAGGGGTCGGGGCGCTGTCGGTCATCTACTTTGTGTACCTGGAGCTCTTCGTCGTCGGCCGGATCTGCATCTGGTGCACCGCCGTCCACGTCCTGGTCCTGATCAACTTGTTCGTCGCGCTGTCGCCGGGTCCGGCTCAGGTCCCGCCCGCGCGCCGCAGGGGCTAAGGAGCCGGTGATGATCAAACCACCGGGTTGACAGAAGGCGGCCGAGATGCGATGGTAGCGGTCGGGGTGCTGAACCTTGGCGCCACGGCTGGAGCCGCCGTTCTGGATCGGAGACCGTGAGTTTAGCGCTGCCGACCTGGATCTGGTGTGCGAGGTCACCCGGCGGTTCCCGCGGCTGAGCCGCTGGGAGACGGCGCTGACGATCTGCGAGAACCTGGGGTGGGAGGCGCCCAACGGGCGGCCGCGGGGCAATTCCTGCCTGGTGCTGCTGGAGCAGTTGGCGGCGGCCGGACGCGTGGTGCTGCCGCCCAAGGTGCCGCACAAGCCCCATCGGCCGCGGCCGCGGGCCGCCGAGGCCCTGCCCCCGGTCTCCATCGTCGGTAGTCTGGCGGACGTGCGGCCGGTGACGGTGGCACCGGTGCCGCCGGAGGAGCAGCCGGTCTGGGATGCCACGATGGCGGCGGAACATGGCATGGGGTTCCGCCGCGCCTTCGGGGCCCATCAGCGCTACTGGAGCCACGGGCAGTTCGAAGGTCGTCCGGTGATCCTGGGCGCGTTGCTGTTCGCCGCCCCG
>JAJZWQ010000098.1 GCA_021846605.1 Bacillota bacterium
CCCTCGGGGCCCGGCCTGCAGGCCCGCTACGCGCAAGTGGGACCGGTCGTGCACGAACTCACGCACCTCGCCGACGATCTGGCGGCCGGCGGCTTGCCCCCGGTGTGGTTTGACGAGGGGCTCGCCCAGTATGAGGACTGGCGTCTGACGGGCTACGTCTGGACACCGGCGGGCAGCGGCTTTGGCAGTGGGACATACAGTTGGCAACAGATCACGTCTCCGGGCTTCTATCAACTGCCCAACCTCGCCCTGGGCTTCCGCCAGGCGCTGGCGCTCACCGCCGCCGTTTGCCGCACGGGACCGGGCGTCTGCACCGGCATCCTGCACGACGTGCGCTCCGGCATGACCATGGACGCGGCATTGCGGGCGGCCATCGGCCCGACGGCCCTGCGCGCCCTGGAGAACGGCACCGCCTGGCGGCCGGGCGAAGCACCCCAGATGGGCACGGTGGCCGGACCGCGTCCGTGACCACCGCCCGCGGGGGGAGCGCGGGCCCCGGCGACCAGGGACGGGCCAGCGGCGGGGCATGGCGCGCGGGCGCGGAGCGGCAAGTGGGTGGCGATGTCCTGGTTGCCGGCGCGGGGTTGGTGCGCGGAGGATGAAGACGGCGCTTGCGCACCGCTGGCGCAACGGCTATGGCTCGGCGAACAGAGACTGCACGTCCAGGGAGAAGCCAGACAGTTCCGGGTCGAGTGGGAGCGGCGCGGCGCCGTCGAAACGCTGCGGCGCTTGGTGTGGCCGGTACACGTCGACGACCCGGGTCTCCGGGTCGACCAGAACCGCCAGGGTCGTGCCGTTCGCGACGTACGCCTCCATCTTGGCGCGGAGTTCACCCAGCCGATCCGACTCAGAGCGGACCTCGAACACCGCGTCAGGGGCGAAGGGCAAATAGCGGCGGCGCTGCTCGCGCGTCAGGGCGTGCCAGCGGTCGCGGTGGACCCATGCAGCGTCAGGAGAAAGGCACGACCCGTCGGGCAGGTTGAAGCCCGTTGAGGAGTCGAATGTGATACCGAAACCGTGCTGGCGGTTCCATAGTTCGAGTTGGAGATAGACCTGGCCGCTCCGGTAGCCGCTCTCGCCGCCGGCCGGCGACATCACGAGGTCCCCCTCCGCGCTGCGCTCGAATTGCCATTCCGGGTTGCGCTGCGAGAGGCGAAGCAACTCGTCGTCCGTCACCCGGTGCAGCAGATCCAGCCGGACTCCCATCGGGGACACCTCCGCAACGGCCATTTTAGCACGATGGGAACGGCCGGGCTTCGGGATTGCGGGGGGGCTGGGAACGGCCCCGGCGATCGCCCGGCCCCTCTGCCCCCGCGGAGTGCGCCCGCCTGCGGCAGGGATCGCCGTGGTGCCGCCGTACACCGCTCCCCGCATCGTATCGAGGGGTGGTGCTCGCCGTGACCAAGCAGCGCGCGCTGATGATCGGGGCCGGGGGGATGGCCGGGGCGTGGATCCGCCGCATGCTCCCACGGTTTTCGGACCGCGTGCGGATCGTGGCGCTGTGCGATGTGGTGCCGGAGACGCTGCACGGGGCGGCCGACTTCCTAGGGCTGCCCGGGACCGCGCGCTTTGGCGCCATGCAGGAGGCCTTCGCGCAGACCGACGCCGACCTCGCCATCGTGGTCATTCCGCCGGCCCACCACCGCGAGGCCGTCCTGGGGGCGGTGCGTCGCGGGATGAATGTCCTGAGCGAGAAGCCCATCGCGGACACCTGGGAGGCCGCCGTCGACGTCTACCAGGCCGTCCGCGCCGCCGGCGTCAAGATGGCCGTCATCCAGAACTACCGGTACACCCCGCGCATCCTCACGCTGCAACGGGTGATCCGCGAGGGCGGGATCGGCACGCCTCGCTATGTGATGGCGCGGTTCGGAGCGGATTACCGCGTGCGGGGGTCCTGGGGCGCCGAGTTCCGGCACCGGATCCGCCACTCGCTGTTGGTGGAGGGGGGCATCCACCACTTCGACCAGATCCGCAACCTGGCCGGGGCGGACTGCGCCTGGATCGCGGGGCGGGAGTGGAACCCGGGCCACCCGTCCTTCGACGGGGAGTGCATCGCCCAGTATGTGTGCGGGATGACCAACGGCGTGGGGGGGAGCTACGAGGGATCCTGCCTGGCGGCGGGCGTGCAGAACGGCTGGCACCAGGAGGATTACCGCGTGGAGGGGGAGGACGGGACGGTCTCCGTGGGGCGGGACCAGGTGGTGCGCCTGGTCCGGCACACGGGGGGCGGGCGCCTGCGCAGCGACGAGATCCAACCCGTGCGTCCCGAGTACGAGGGGCACGAGCATGTCATCGACAGGACCCTGCAGTGGTTCGCCGGGGGTCGTCCGCCGGAGACACAACTGGCGGACAACATCCGCAGCAACGCCATGCTCTTTGCCGCCATCGAGGCCAGCGAGACGGGTCAGACCGTCGACGTGGAGGCCAAGCTGCGGGCGGCGGGGTGCATCGAGGGCTGAGGCCGGTCCGGGTGCGTACCCCCCACCCGGCGCGGGGCGCTGGGAGACGGCCGAACAGGGGCCGAGTGGCCGTGGCGTTCAGCCCCGGGTCTCCCTGCGCCCTCCCGCCCCGCCAGACGGGGATGCGGCCGGATGCCGCCGCCGTCTCTCCCGCAGGAAGTGGGTATACGCGAGCGCCGCGGGCCCTCCACCGGCGTGTATCTCGGCCACCGCCCTGCGCCAGCCGTTGCCCTCCCCCGGGTGGCGGTGGGCTCCGGGGCCAGCATCCGCGCTGGTGGGGGAAGAGCCAGGCCGCGGGGCCCGTTCCCCGTGCAGGCAGCTGGCGCCTTCGTCCGCCGGGGAACGCCGACATCCGCCCGCCGGCCCACGCTCCCGGTCCGCCCGCCGTTCACTCATGCGTCGTCGCGGGGCCCGCGTGGTCCGCATGCTGCCCTCAGGCGGCCACCCGGACGCGACTGTGCACCTTGATACCTTGGGTCAAGGCCTTTACACTACCCCTTGGTGATCTGCATGAAGGTGGGCCGGGTGAGCTCCAAGAACCAGGTGACGTTGCCTGTGGACCTGATGCATGCTGCGCGGATCCGTGCAGGCGACCAGGTGCGGTTTGACATCGACGAGCACGGCCAGATCTGTGTCAGTGCGGTGCGGCGTGCGCCAGACCTCAGTGCGTTCATCGGTGTGTGGAAGGGCCGAACCCCGTACGGGGACGGCCGAGAGCTCACCGATGACCTGCGCGGGCCGGTGCAGCCGTGATCGGTACCGCCGTGGACACCAACGTCGTGTCCGAACTCCTGCTCGGCGGGCCATCCGCCTCGTTCGCGGCGGCCGCCCTGACCGACGCGCTCGTGCGCGGGCCGTTGATCGTCGGCGCCGTCGTATATGCGGAGCTTCAGGCCGCAGCGCCACAACCCGATGAACTCGATTCTCTGCTGGCCGCGCTCTCCATCGAGGCGGACTTCGACCTACCGGCGGACGGCGTGCGCGCTGCGGCATCGGCCTGGCGGGCCTACCTCGCGCGCCGGCGGGGTGCTGGTGGTACTTACCACTGCTCCGCGTGTGGTCTCGTGAATGCCGGATTCCGCTGCGCGCATTGCGGGACACCCATCGGTGGCCCGCGCCACATTCTCGCGGACTTCTTGGTGGGGGCGCACGCCTTGTCCCGTGCCCGCGCCCTGCTGACGTGGGATCGGGGCGTCTACGCGACCTACTTCCCTGATCTCCAGGTGCTCCGGCCCGGTGCTGTGCCCGGGGGCTGACGAGGCGGTCTCGGCCCAGTGGCGGCGCCACTGGGCAGCCAGTGCCGGGGTCGCCCTGGCGTCCGGCCTCGACCAACGGGGCGATGCGGCGTACCAGCTCCTCACCATGCGCCTGCTGATTGTGTCGTCCGTGGCGGTCGCACAGTGCGCGTACACGCCACCCCCATGCGAGGGGGGGCCGCCGGAGACACAACTGGCGGACAACATCCGCAGCAACGCCATGCTCTTTGCCGCCATCGAGGTCATCGGCGTGGAGGCCAAGCTGCGGGCGGCGGGGTGCATCAAGGGCTGCGGCCGGGGCGTACCCCCACCCGGCGCGCGGCGCTCGAACTTCCCGCGCCGGGCGACCGGCCGGACAGGGGCCGAGTGGCCGTGGCGTTCAGCCCCCGGCGGCTCGGGTCTCCCTGCGCCCTCCCCCGGACGGCGGGCTGCAAGCGGCCGCGCACCGCCACCACCCCGCCAGACGGGGATGCGGCCGGATGTCGCCGTCCCTCCCTAATCGCCCTCCAGGTGCAGGACCTCCCCGTCCGCCAACGCGTACTGGCGCGGCTCCCCGCCGCGCACCCGCACCCTGAACCGCACAGCACGCCCGGCGCGGAGGACGCCGTGGTCCAACCGCCCTCCCGACCACCGCATGTCCAGCTGCAGGCCCCCGCGGGCGCGCAAGCCACGCACCTCGCCCTCCGACCACGCGGCCGGCAGGGCGGGCAACAGATGGAGTTCGCGCAGGATGCCGCCGTGGTCCTGGGAGACCGTCACATGGCTCTGGAGCAGCATCTCGGCGATGGCGGCCGTCGCGCCATAGTTTCCATCGATCTGGAAGGGCGGGTGTTGGTTGAACAGGTTCCGACCCGTGGACCTCCTCAGCAATGTCAGGAGGTGTGCGTGGGCCCGCTCTGGCTCCTCCAGACGCGCCCAGAAGCTGACGATCCACGCCCGGCTCCAGCCGGGCCCCCCACCGCCGTGCGCCAAGCGCCGGACCAGGGCGGTCCGGGCCGCGGCAGCCAACTCCGGCGTGCCGCGCAACGTGATCTGCCGGCCAGGGTGCAGCGCAAAGAGGTGGGACATGTGACGGTGGCCCGGCTCGGGCTCGTCGTAGTCTTCGATCCATTCCTGGAGCTGCCCGTGGCGGCCGACCTGAAGCGGTGCCAGCCCTTCCAAGCACATGCGCATCTCGTCGACGAAGTCGGGATCCGCATCCAGGAGTTCCGCGGCGGCGATCGTGTTCGTGAGCAGGTCGTGCGCGATCTCCAGGTCCATGGTCGCTCCGACGGTGAGCATGGACTCGGTGCCGTCCGGCAGGCGAAAGCGGTTTTCGGGCGAGTGGGATGGATTGGTCACCAGCCTGCCAGCCCCGTCCGCGACCAGGAAGTCGCAGATGAACCGCGCCGCATCACGCAGGATCGGGTATCCCTGGGTGCGCAGAAACTCCGTGTCTCCACCGTAGAGGTAGTGCTCCCAGGCATGCTGCGCCAGCCAGGCCGCGCCCATGGGCCAGATCCCCCACACGCCGTCGCACGGTGCCGTGCATCCCCACGCGTCGGACAGGTGATGCACCACAAAGCCCCGGCAGCCGTACGAGGTCCGGGCGGTCCGGGATCCAGGCCCGCGCAGGCCGTCGACGTAGGCGAGCAGCGGAAGAACGCACTCCGGCAGGCCGGCCACCTCCGCCGGCCAGTAGTTCATCTGCAGGTTGATGTTCGTGTGAAAGTCCGAGTTCCAGGCGGGGCTCATCCCCTCGGCCCAGATGCCCTGTAGGTTGGCGGGCAGGCCGCCCGGCCTGGAACTGCCGATGAGCAGGTACCGGCCGAACTGGAAGTAGAGGGCGGCCAGGTCTGGATCGTCCGCGCCGGCCAGAACGGCGGCCAAGCGGACGTCGGTGGGTAGGTCTGGGGCGGATGGGGCCGGGGGGCCCAGTCGCAGGGTCACCCGGCGAAACAGGGCCCGGTGATCCCGCACATGGCGTTCCCGCAGGTCGGGGAAGGACCGCCCCGCGGCGGCTCGGAGCCTTTCGGCGCACAGGTCTGCCGGATCCGCGCCGCGGTAGGAGGTGGCCGCGGCGAGCAGGACGGTGCAGGCCGCCGCCCCGGTGACCCGGATCCCTCCCACGTGGGGGGACACCGCTCCACCCTCGGGAAGGACGCGTGCCCGGGCCTCGAAGCGGAGGCCTTGGCCGCTATCGAGGTGGCCGACCAACCGGATGTCGGCACGGCCTTCCGGGAAGGCGTGCGCCTCCTGTTCCCGCCCCAGGCGGAGCGTGCAGTCCAACCCAGCCGGATCGTCGGTTTCCAGCCTCAGGACCAACACCTCGTCCGGCGCGGAGACGAAGGCCTGGCGGTCGTACCGCCGCCCGCCGACTGTGTAGGTGACAGAGGCCACGGCCGAGTCGAGGTCGAGGCCGCGGCAATAGTCCGCGGTGTCGCCGACATGCGCAACGTCCAACCACAGGTCCCCGAAGGACTGGTAGGGGCGGATGCGCGGCGGCACGCCCACCATGGTCTCCTCGGCCAGAGCGGCGGCCTCGGCGGGGCGCCGATCAAAGAGGAGCCGCCGCACCTCGGGCAGGGCGGCCCGCGCTCGGGGGTTGTCCCGGTCGAGCGGTCCGCCACTCCAGAGCGTCTCCTCGTTGAATTGCATGTGCTCGGAGCGCACACCGCCGAAGACCATGGCTCCCAGGGCGCCATTGCCCACGGGCAGGGCCTCTGCCCAGTCGGCGGCGGGCTGGCGGTACCAGAGGCGAAGGGACCCGGACGCCCTGGCGGACACGGGCGACACCTCCAGCGTCGAAGGCCGGCGCGCCCGGCCCCGCGAGCGCGCGCAGGGTTGGTCGGAGCCGCACGCTGTGGCCGGCGCAATCCGGGCCCGGACGGCGTCGGTTCAGCCGTGGGGTACGACCGACGCCGTCGGGGACCTCCCCCTCGGTGTGCGCAAGTCTATCTGGAGTTGAGCGCCCGCGCCCCTCCGATCGAGGGCCCGCGGCCGGTGGAGGGCGCATCCCGGCCCGACGTGGACGCTGCGCGCCTGGAGGTGTTCCTCGGCACGTTCCAGCACTCCAGCCCAAACGGCGTCGCCCGCGCACCTGGCGCAGGACCGCACCGCGGGGCCCCGGCCCTCCGCTCAGGACACCACAAGCGTGTATCCCGACGCCTCGGCCACCGCCCTGCACCAGCCGTCGACCTCCTCCGGGGTGGCGGTGGGCCCCTGCGCCAGCCGTACCGTCACCCGTTCCTGGACCGCCTGGATGCCGGGCCCCTTGGCGATGGGCCGCCCAACCGTGGTGCGCACCAGTTCGGCCAGCGCCTGCTGCTGTGGATGGCGGGAGACCGTGATCGTCCACCCCAGTTCGCCCTCCAGGCGGTCCAGCGTCGGCCGGTGCCGCCGCCCGACGGCCGGTGTGAGGAGGGTGACCTCGATCGCGGAGCCCCGGCGGCCGACCCGGTGGACCACGACCCCCTCCGCCTCCAGCGCGGCCCGCACGGCTGCGAACGCCACGTTGACCTCGGCGCGTGGCCCCGCCGCGGCGGCCCGCGGCGCCAGGCGATCTCCTGTCTCGGCGGAGACCACGGAGAGCGTGTACCCGGTCTCGGCCCGAAAGGCGGCCTCGGCGGCGGCGACCGCATCGCGGTCTCCGGCGTTGGCCACCCGCACGGCCACCACGCCGCTTTCCGGGTGCAGCCCCGGGCGCCCCTGCACCGCGAGCCCCGCCGGCAGGTGCCGCAGCGCGGCGTCCTGCAGCGCCCCCAGGTCCGGCTGTGGCCGCACCTCGACCCGCCATCCCGTCTCGGCCTCCAGGGCGCCGATGCGTTCGGCGTGCCGCGTGCGGGCGACGGCGGGGAAGTGAAACCGCAACTCCACCCGCCGTTCGGCAATGTGCAACCCCGCCTTGATCAGGGTCGGCTCGTCGGCGAAGGCCTCCGCCACACGCCGCCGCACGGTCTCCTGCTCTGAGGTCGCGCCCGCGTCCCCCCGGGCGGACGGCGCCTCCGCCGCTCCCAGCCGATACATCCCCGGCCGACGTTCGTCCGGTCGCCAGGGCGACCCCTCCGCCCCCAGCGCGGCGAGCACCCGCGCCACCCCCTCGGCCGTCGCCGCGCCATAGTAGCGGTCGGCGAGGTCGATGGCGCTCCACGCGCGGAGGGCGGTGCCCCCCGGGGCGAGCGCCGCGAGATCCTCGGGGCTGGGGTCGGGGCGGGAGAGGACGGGTACCCGGCGTCGGCCGCGGGCGCCCGGCAGATCCACGGAATCGCCGTTGTTTGGCAGCCGGCAGGGGAGTCCGCGGGCGGCCAGCTTCTCCGCCAGAGCGGTGCGGGCGTCGGGGTCCCCGTGCACCAGCAGGGTCATCCGCGGGGCCAGGCGTTCGGCCAGGGATGCGAGTTCGTCGCCGTCGGCGTGGGCGGAGAGGTTGTACCGGGTGACCTCGCAGGCCACGGCCACCTCGGCGCCGCCCAGGACCAGGCGCCGGTCTTCGGGGGCCTGCTGCGCGAGGTCGAGCAGGCGGCGTCCGGGGGCCTCCTCGTCCTGGTAGCCCGTGATGAGGATGGCATGCCGCGCCTCGCCCGCCAGCCGCGCCGCGTAGAACGTGGACGGCCCGCCCGTCAGCATGCCGGAACTGCTGACGATGACCGCGGGGGGCCCGGAGAGCAGGGCTCCCCGTTCCTCCGGCCGCGCCACGGCGCGCGTGCTGCCATGAAAGAAGGGATTGCCCTCGCGCTCGATCAGCCGCCGCAGGCCCAACGCACCGGCCGCACCGTGCGCGGTGTACACGCCGCACACCGCCCGCACCAGGCCGTCCACCCAGACGGGGGTCTCGGCCGGCAGCAGGCCGCGACGCCGCGCGTCCGACAGGACCAGCAGGACCTCCTGCGCCCGGCCGAGGGCAAAGGCCGGGATGAGGCAGTGCCCGCCGCGCTCCAGCACGGTGTTGATCTGGGCGATCAGCCGCGCCTCCTCCGCCGCGCGCTGGCTGTGCAGGCGGTTGCCGTAGGTGCTCTCCAGCACCAACGCCGCCACGTGGCGCCGGGGCGGGACCGCTGCCCCCACCGTTCGCTGCCGCACGCAGGACACGTCGCCACCCACCACCACGATGCCTTCGGGGGTCTCCAGCAGCGCCATCGCCGCCCCCAGCACGTGGCCGGCGGGCTGGAAGGTGAGTTGCCAACCCGCGTCCCCCCCGGCCGGGGGCAGGAGCGGCAGCGGCTGCAGGAAGGGCAGGGGGCGCACCCGTTCCAGGAAGGTGTTGACGGCCGCCTGGCCGTAGGCCGGGAGGTCCCCCCCTTCCTCCAGGTGCGCCTTGGCGATGCGCACGGCGTCTCGCAGCATTACCTCCATCAGGGCCATCGTGGGGGGCGTCGCCACGCAGGGCACCGCGGCAAAGGCTCCGGCCACCAACGGCAACGCCCCGATGTGGTCGGCATGGGCGTGGGTGACCACGATGGCGTCGATGCCGCCCAGGTCCTGCAGGCGGGCGAGGTCCGGCAGGGGGTCCGGGGACCCGGGTCGGATCCCCGCGTCTACCAGCACCCGCCGCCCGGCCGCCTCGACCACGACGCAACTGGCCCCAACCTCCGAAGCTCCGCCCAGAAGATGCACCCGCACGTCCATCGGCCTCCCGACCCGCGTCTACCCGCAGGGGTCCGTTTCGGCTTCGGGCGGTGGTGTGCCTTCCGGGGCCGGGGCGAGCCGGAACGCTGCGGGATTTGGTGCCCCATCCCTCCCCGTTCAAGACACCGGTCTGCCGTCGGGGGGCCCTGGGCCGGGCAGGACCCCCGCGGAACCGGCGGTCCCCCCGCCCCAACCCCAGGACAGTGGGACGTCCAGCGCCATCGCGGGTGGCAGCGTCGCGTTCAGATGTTCGCGTCGTGCATGATCAAATGGCGGGGGGCTGACAAAACCGGGACCGCACCGCCTGATCTCACGCAAATCTTCTGGCCCGCGCTGTTGACCCACCTGCAGTCGGGTGGGATCCACCGTTTCACCCCCGGGCCGGGCACACCCCCCATCACACGTGGGCCCCGCTCGGCGAGGCCCGAGGGAAGCGGTCCATCCGGGGCCGGGCGCCCTGGCGACGCCAAACCCGTCGCGCCCGCTGTGGGTCCGCTGCAGCGGTCGGCTGAACGGTCGTGGTGTCTGAGAACCGTCGTGCCTGAACCTCCCCACGGCTAAAGCCGGGGGGTTCTGGGCATGAGCACCGCAGCCTTTCCAGGGCTCTCGGGGACAGCGGGCCTTGTTGCTGCCCCTACAGCATCCCTGGCCTTAGCGTTGGCTCCATCCCCTTGCGCGTGCGACCCACTCTGTCCCCTTACGGGGCGAGGCCGGGAAACCGGCCCCCTCGCGGGTTGGTTGTTCTGCCTGCCCTGCTCACACGCCGCACGCAGGAGCGGTTCCGCACCCGGCCAAGCGGAAGCCGCCTGGCCCGCGTCGAGCAGGTATGTCTTATCCTCTGTCTGGTGGACGAACCGAGCCAGGTGCGCGCTGTAGAGGTCGCGTTGCGCGCTCACCCCGCACGGGCACTCGTGCCAGCGCAGCGACAGCGGCTTTTTCGCCCGCCGTCCGCACTGGCAGACCTGCGACAGCGCCGTGGTCTTCGTGGGGAATGCGATTACCCTGCCGCCAGCACTTTCAGCCTTGCGGCTCAGCCGCTCCACGAACATCCCCGGCGCCCGTCGGCCCACCGAACGGCCGAAGGCGCGCTGGAAGGCTCGGTATGAGACCTTCTCGACCTGGAACACATCACCGATGCCCAGGACCCGGTTCGCCAGCGCACCCTGCGCCGTCTTGCGTCCCTCCGCCAGCCGACGGTGCATCTCGGCGAGGGCGCCCTCCGTCTGCCGCTGCCGGGTGCTTACACGCCACCGTTTCGGCCCCGGCCGGAGGCATCCGTTTGCCAAATAGTTGCCGGGATTGTTGGCCCGGCGCTGGCGGTCGATGTGCCGCTGCAGCCGACGGGCCTTTTGGGCCGGTCGCTCGACCTCGGGGCAGAACGCAACCAGCATCGCCTCCTTCGCCGAGACCGCCGCCAGGGTCGAGGGGCCTATGTCGAGTCCGACAACCCCGGTACCTATCCGGTGCCTGGGTTGTCGATACGGGCGCCCCTCGCACACCAACTGCACGTACCATCGCGTGCGCAGCCGCACACGCCTCCGAACGATGCGCACATACTTCACACGAGAGCAGAGAGTATGGCGCACCACCGGGTCGTCCGGATTGATCAGCGGTCGGAGCACGAGGTCGCCCCAGACCACCAGGTTGTTGTCCGTCCACCGCAACCCGCTGCCTGATCCTTTGCCCTCGACCGAGTGCATTTGGCCCTTGCCTTTGAATCGTGGCCGTCCATGCTGGCTGAGCAGGTACGTGTTTGCGGCGCGGTAGGCGCGCGACGCCAGCGCCTGCACCTCGTGCGCCCCTATCTGCGCGCCGATCCACGTCTTCTCCGCCGTCGCGCCCCTCCCGTCCTTGCTCCGCAACCGGATGCCATACCGTTGCATCGCCGCATCCGAGAACCCATGCTGCTCGCGCGCGGCGCGAAAGTGGGCCTGCCGCTCTTGCTTCCGCTGCCGAGGGGTGGCCTTTCCCCGTGCGAACCACACCGACTGTCGCACCAACCACAGCCTCCGCAATGCCTCGCCGAGGCATGCGTTATATGTCTGTCTGGCGGCTTCGAGTTTCGCCGCCAATCGGCGCCCGAGCGACAACGGCACCCGCAGGGGCAACTCGCACACGAAGGACGCGGTACCTTCAGACCTTCTTCTGGCTCTCGATGTACTGCTTGATGACCGCAAGGGGCGCACCCCCCACCGTCGCCACGAAATAGCTGTTGGTCCACAAGGTCGGCAGTCGGCTCCGCAGATGCGGGAACTCCTCCCGGAGCAGCCGCGAGGAACGTCCCTTCACCAGTCGCACCAGCCTGTGGATCCCGAACTGCGGGTCCACCTCGACCAACAGGTGCACGTGGTCGGGCATGACCTCCATCTCGATCACCGCTGCATCCCGTTCCGCGACAACCGAACGGACGACGGCCTTGAGCCGCTCGTCCACGCCGTCCACGAGCACCTTGCGCCGGTACTTGGGACACCACACAACGTGGTACTTGCAGGAGAACACCACGTTGTGGTTCGACCGCAGTGCTATCCGCATGTTCTCATTATACAGCGCACGGCGGCCTAATGCACAGGCGCCGAACTCCTAAGAGGTTTCTCGGAAACCCGGTGCTGAGGGCGGTTTGAGGGTGTTGGGGTAGTGGTGAACCGAGGGGGAGGTATGGGTTGGCCAGGGGGGCGGGCGGTTGGCAGTGAGAGGGGCACGAGGAATCGAGCCG
>JAJZWQ010000099.1 GCA_021846605.1 Bacillota bacterium
CGCCACACCCGCCGCACCCACCGTCTCCCCGAGCGCTTCATCTTCGTCCGCCCTCTCCGCCCTGACTTCCGCGCCGTCCTCCGCGCCCCCCTCCCACCCACCCCAGACGTTTGACCCGGCCGCCTTGGCCCCCGCCCTTCCCACGCCGTTCGGTAAACATGTACTCCGTACCTGGTAGGTATAGATAGATATACTCATCGCTAGTGGGTGGTGATGCTGCGCGGGCTCCGAGTGGAGCGATGACTGATGCCAACAACGTCATAGAAGTGGCCACTAGGGCGATGAATGTATTGTGCCTTGTTGTCACGTGCACCGTGTAGAACGCCTACCTTTGGAGACTGTGACGCACGGCATTCGGACGATGCCATGGCCCCAACGGTGGTGGAAACCGTGCTACAGTGTGCCGTCGCTTACCTCGAGTGGGGGCACCATCAACGTCAACCGCAGCGTCGCTGCCAGCTGGCGCTTCCAAGCAGACTATGTCACTTGTAGCTGTGTGGCTCAAGCGAAAAGGGTGCGGCGAACTCCAAACAGGGATTTCCGCCCATCCCGACGCCAGCCGCCGCGCTCGCCTCTCCGTCTGGGTGGACGGCACCCTGCGCCCGTGGTTTGAACGATGCCTACTGCCCGTCGACGGCGCCGTGGCGGAGCGGTGGGGAGTTCTCGCCGACCAGGCCAGACGAGTTGGTCGCCCCTTGCCGGTGATCGACGGCCTACTGCCGCGACGGCGCTGCACCATGGACTGACGTTGGTCACACGCCACGTCGCGGACGTGATCGACACCGGGGCAAGCGTGTATTGTCCGGGGGGCCCGCTGGGCGGACCAGAATGCGCGCGGACCATCCACGTGCAGTCCGCGACCGCATCGTTGCCGTTCCCGGCGTCGAGGGACATCGTACGGACACGTCCACCACGGACGCCCGCGACGACGGCGCCAGTCCCCTCTCCACGGATAGGCGGGCCGCCACGCGGGCCCGCTCATGGACCGCGTGCGCCTGGCGACGACTGTCCGCATGCGTCCGGGGGTGCGGAGCCCGCCGCCTTGGGGGTCATGGCGCCAGGCGCCAGGGCTCCTGGGAGTTGCAGACGGGCTGCGTGGCGATCTCCCGCCCGCTCCGCTCGGGCACCTCGTACGTGGCGAAGTGCGCGTCCAGGCGCGCGCTGAGGTCGGCCAGCGCTCCGGCGTAAGCCGGGGCGTCCAGCCGGTTCTCCGTCTCCCGCGGATCGGCTACCAGGTCGTAGAGTTCGTCGCCGAAGTGCCCGTTCGGCCCCGGATAGCGGCGGACCAGCTTGAGGCCCCCCACCCGGATCATGCGCGCGTTACCGTACTCGCAGAACTGGGCGTCGCGCCACGCCACCTCCTCCCCCCGCAGCAAGGGGAGGAACGAGCATCCCGGCGAGTGGATCTCGCGGGCCAGATCGGGGGCGGGTTCGGCCCCGGCGGCGTCCAACAGGGTGCGGAAGAGGTCGCAGTGGTCCACCGGCTCGGCGCGTACCGTGCCGGCCTGGATGCCGGCCGGCCAGGAGCACACGGAGGGGACGCGGATGGACTCTTCCAGGAAGTTCTGCGGCACGGTCGCGTTGCCCTTGGTGAGCAGGCCGTGGTGGCCGTTCATGTGCCCGTGGTCCGAGGTGTAGACCACCAAGGTGTCGTCGCGGACACCGGCGGCGTCCAGCGCGTCCAGCACGCGGCCGACCTGCTCGTCGATGAAGCTCACCGCCGCGTAGTACTGGGCCAACCCCTCGCGCTGGTTCCGGCGGGCCAACGGCGCGGCGAAGCGCGGCCGGCCGTGGCAGGGCTGCGGCTCCTCATCGGGGATGTCCGCGAAGGTGCCACGCCGGTAATGCGCGGCTAGGCGCTCGGGCTGGTCGCGCAGGGGCGTGTGCGTGCAGACGTACCCGACCAGCAGGAAGAAGGGGCGGTCGGCGGGACGCCCACGGACAAAGTCGACCGCACGGTCGGTCAGCAGGGACGCCTGGTACCCCGTCTCGGTGACCGGGATCCCCTGATCGGAGAAGCGCTGGACGCCGAAGTGCGGATACTGGCCCACGGCGTGCGAGAACCAGCGGTCAAAGCCCGGCTGGGGGCGGCTGTCCTGCGCGCAATGCCATTTGCCGACCAGGCCGGTGTGGTAGCCCGCGGCCTGCAGGAGTTGTCCGATGTTCCACTGTCCGGCGATGCCGGGGTGGGCCGCACCCGCGCCCTGCCGCTCCAGCCAGTCATGCACCCCGTGCTGGGAGGGCAGGCGGCCGGTGAGCAGGCTGGCGCGCGCGGGGGAGCACACCGGGCACGGCGTGAAGGCGTTGGCCAGGCGCACCCCGCGCTCGGCCAAATGGTCGATGCTGGGCGTCCGCAACTCGTGGTGGCCCGCGCACCCCAGCCCCCAAGCCCCGTGGTCATCGGTCACGAAGAGCACGATGTGGGGCCGCCGCCCGTCCCCCAACCCTGCCGCCCCCCCCCGCGCGCCCGGGCCTCAGGCACCCAGCAACGCCCGCACCGTCTCCAGGACCTCCTCGGCATGCCCCTCGGGCCGGATGTCCTGCCAGATGCGCAAGACACGCCCGTCGGCCCCCAGGAGGAAGGTCGAGCGGCGCGGCCACCCCCGCTCGGCGTTCCACTGCTCGGTGGCGCGCGCCAACCGCCCCTCCGGATCCACCAACAGCGGAAACTCCAGGCCGCAATCCGCGGCGAAGGCCCGGTGGGACTCCGGTGGGTCCGCGCTGAGCCCGAAGACCTGGACGCCCGCGCGCCGGAACTCGGGCAGCAGCGCCTGGAAGGCCCGCGCCTCCAGCGTGCAGCCGCTGGTGGCGTCCTTCGGGTACCAGTAGGCGACGGCCGGGCCACCGGCGCGCAGGTCCTCCAGGGTCGTGGCCTCGCCCTGGGCGGTGCGGAGCGCCAGGGACGGGAGGCTCCCGCCCAGGCGCACGCCGGCGGGGCACAGGGCGTCCACCAGGGTCGCGGCCATCAGGGCGTTGCCCGCGGCGTTCAGGTGCACGCCGTCCACCGTGTAGAAGCGGGTGTCGCCGTCGGGACCCATCGGCCATTCCGCCGGGCTCAGCGCCTTGCGGCGCGCCGTGATGGCGGCCGCAAAGGCCGCGTGCATGTCCGCCAGGGGCCAGCCGCGCGCGGCCGCCTGGCGGCGCACCACGCCCACCATCCATTGCAGTTCGCGGTTCTCCGGCCGTCCCAGCTCCTCGCCGATCACGGTCGGGGTGAGCAGCACGCCACGGAGGCCGGCGGCCTCCAGCCGATCGCACAGTTGGGCGTAGCCCGACGCGAACTCCGCGTCCGCCGTCCCGCCGCCGTGGCCGCCGCCGTGGCGGTGCCAGACGTCGTTGATCCCGATGCTGACCGTCACCAGCGTCGGCTGCTCGCGCAACACGTCGCGCTCCAGGCGAGTAAGGAGTTGGGCCACACGGTCCCCGCTGACGCCGGCGAAGACGTACCCCAACTGGAGGTCGGGCCGCAGGGCGCACAGCATGGCCGCCGTCAGGCGGCTGTATCCCGGGTCGGCGGCGGTGATGCTGTCCCCCAGGAAGCAGATGCGGTCCCTCTGACGCAGCACCGTAGCCTGGTCCCCCTCTCTGCGGCCGTCCGCGGCGGGTACCGCCGCGTGCCCGGACCCCCGCGTAGGGCGGGCGCCGATCCGGGGGCCACCCATGGAGAGTTGGCGCCGGGGGCGCCGGACCCTGCGGCGGGAGATCAGCGGATGTCGGTCAGCGCTTCGGCGCAGCGCCGGCAGAGCCCCTGCCCGTCCACGTCGGGGCGGTGGCGCCAGCAACGGGCGCAGCGCGCATCGCCGGTGGCCCGCACCCCCACCTCCAGGGCGGGTCCCTCCCCCGGGCCCAATTCGACCCCGGCCACCAGGAGCAAATCGGCCAACTCCCCCGCCAACGGCGCCAGGGCGGCCAGGTGCGCCGCCGGGCCGCGCACCTGCAGGTGGGCCTCGGCCGCCTTGCCCAGCCGGCCGGCGGCGATCTCGGCCTCCACGGCGCGGGCGGCGGCCGCGCGGAGGGACAGCAGCGTCTCCCAGCGGGTCGCGGCCGGCCCGGCGGCCCACGCCGTCCAGTCCGCTGGCGGCTCCTCCCAGAGCAGAAGGTGGATGGAGTCTGGATCGTCCGGTCGGTGCGGCAGCGCCTGCCAGGCCTCGTCGGCCGTATGCGGCAGCATGGGGGCGAGCACCGTGAGCAGGGTGCGCGCCGCCTCCCAGAGCGCCGTCTGCGTGGCGCGGCGCTCCGGGGCATCCGGCACCGAGCAGTACAGCCGGTCCTTGGCCGCGTCCAGGTAGAAGCTCGACATGTCCTGGATGCAGAACTCCTGCACCAGGTGGTACACGGTGTTGAAGCGGTACTCCGCGTAAGCCTGCCGCGCCCGGCGGGCCAGGCGCGCCGCCCGCTCCAGCGCCCAGAGGTCGCGCTCGGGCAGCACCGGGCGGGGCGCGGACGGGTCGAAGTCGTGCAGGTTGCCCAGCAGGAAGCGGATGGTGTTACGCACCTTGCGGTACACCTCGCCCACCTGGGCCATGATCTCGCGCGAGACACGCACGTCGGCCGTGTAGTCCACGGACGCCACCCACAGGCGCAGGACATCCGCCCCGTAGGTAGACAGCAACTCGGAGGGTTCGATCACGTTCCCCAGGGACTTGTGCATCGCGCGTCCCTGCCCGTCCAAGACCCAGCCGTGGCAGACCACGCCCCGGTAGGGCGCGCGGCCCCGGGTGGCGACGGCGGTCAGCAGTGAGGACTGGAACCAGCCGCGGAACTGGTCCGGTCCCTCCAGGTAGAGGTCCGCCGGCCAGGCCAGGGCCGGGTCGCGGGCCAGGACGGAGGCGTGGGTGCAGCCGCTGTCGAACCAGACGTCCAGGATGTCGCCGTCCTGGCGGACCTGACGGCCCCCGCACGCCGGGCAGGCCGCCCCGGGGGGCAGGAAGTCCTCGGCCGGCCGCTCCCACCACACGTCGGCCCCCGCCGCGCCGATCCTGTCGGCGATGTGGGCGAAGACGGCGCCCTGCATCAGCGGCGTGCCGCACTCCGTGCAGATCAGCACGGGGATGGGCAGTCCCCAGACCCGCTGGCGGGAGAGGCACCAGTCCTCGCGGCCGCGCACCATGTCGGCCATGCGCTCCCGGCCCCAGGCCGGATGCCAGGCCACATCCCCGGCCGCGGCCACCGCGGCGTCGCGGAGGTCGCCCACCCGGCAGAACCACTGCTCGGTGGCGCGCCAGATCACCGGCTGCTTGCAGCGCCAGCAGTGGGCGTACTCGTGGTGGATGGTCTCCATCGCCCACAGCGCGCCGCGTTCTCGCAGGATCGCGATGACCCGGTCGTTGGCCTCGGCCCAGTCGAGGCCAGCCAGGGCGCCGGCGTCCGGCCCGAAGCGTCCGCGGGCGTCCAGCGGTTGCAGCACGGGCAGGCCGTAGCGTTGGCCCGTCGCGAAGTCGTCGCGGCCGTGCCCCGGGGCCGTGTGCACCAGGCCGGTGCCCTCGTCGGCCCCGACGTAGTCGGCCAGAACGATGGGGCTCTCCCGCTCCAGGAAGGGATGGGCACAGACCACCCCCTCCAGTTCGGCCCCGCGCAGCCGCGCCAGGACCTCTCCCCCGCCCTCGCCCACGATCTGCGCCTGCCGGGCCGCTCCGCAGAGGACGTCGCCCCGGGGCGTCCGCACCACGACATACTCCAGGTCCGGGTGGACCGCGATGGCCACGTTGGCGGGCAGCGTCCAGGGCGTGGTCGTCCAGATCGCGACCGCGGTGCCGGCCGGCAGCCGGCCCCGCCCGTCGCGCACCCCGAAGAGCACGGTCACCGCCGGGGAGGCGTGGTCGCCGAACTCGACCTCCGCCTCGGCCAGCGCCGTGGTGCACTCCGTGCACCAGTACACCGGGCGCAGGCCGCGATAGACCAGGCCGCGGGCGGCCATCTCGCCGAAGACCCGGATCTCGGCGGCCTCGAATCCCGGGTCCAGGGTGACGTAGGGGTGCTCCCAATCGGCGAGGATGCCGAAACGGCTGAACTGGGCGGTCATCGTGTCCAGAAAGGAGAGGGCGAACTGCCGGCAGCGCTGCCGCAGTTCCAGCGCATTGGTGCGGCCGCGGTCCAGCCGGTACTTCTTGATGGCCTGCATCTCCACGGGCAGGCCGTGGGTGTCCCACCCGGGGACGTTAGGCGCGTCGTCGCCGATCAGGGTGTGGAAGCGCACGACGAAGTCCTTGAGCGACTTGTTGAGGGCGGTGCCCATGTGGATGTTGCCGTTCACGTACGGCGGACCGTCGTGGAAGATGAACTTTGGTGCCCCGCGGCGGGCCTGGCGGATGCGCGCGTACAGGTGCGAGGCGGCCCACGCCGCCTGCAGCGCGGGCTCGCGGCGCGGCAGATCCGCCTTCATCGGGAAGGCGGTCTGGGGCAGGTTCAGGCTGGCGCGGTAGTCGGCGGGATCGGCCACGGGCCCCACCTCCAAAAAACGCAAAGGACGCGACCACCCCAAAGGGCGGAACGCGTCCGCGGTACCACCTTCGTGGCGGCCACGGCGCGGCCGCCCCTCATCCTCCCCGTATCGCCGGGCGGCGGCGGCCAAAGGCCACAGTGCCGGGTGATGCGCCGACCGCTCCAGACCCACCGGGATTCCACCGTGGCCCGGCTCTCTGCGGGTGGAGGCGGCGCGCCTGTCCCGAGGCTCCAGCGTAGCGGAAGCCGACGCTGGGCCGCAAGGTGCGATGGAACGGGTCATGGCCGCCACCGCCGCGGGAAAAGCTAGGCGCATCCTGCGCTGCCTACGACGCGCCACCGGCGCCGCAGGCAGCGCGCTCAGGGGTGAGGGCGCCATGGCGACGGATGACCCTCACGGCATGGACCCCGCCACGTGGTCCGACCTCGTCGACGCGGCGCGCGCCCTCATGTGGAAGGTCCAGGGGGTGCAGCGGGACCTGCCGCTGACGCAGCCGCCCAGCGTCGCGGAGATCCGGGAGTTCATGGATAGCGACGACCTCCAGGCCATTCAGATCGCCACCCCGGATGGCCGGCAGATCCAGATGGTCTTGGTCGAAAGCCTCGTCTCCACCCAGAACCTGTGGAGGGAGGTCGGCCAGCCGCTGCTGCGGGGCACCGCCCGGCCGGAAACCCTGCCCCGGGCCAAGCCGGTGCGGACATGGGACGAGCTCCTGCACCGCCTGCTCGAGGGGTGGGTGATGCTGCTGCCGCCCGGCGGCCAGACCATCGGGCTGCACCTGGACGGCCTCAAACAGCGCTCGGTCGGCCAGCCGACGACCGAGCGCCAGGTCATCGGCCCCAAGGAGGGCATGGTCGAGCGCTTCGACACCAACATCGGCCTGATCCGCAACCGCCTGCGCGACCCGGCGCTGCGCGTGGAGGTCACCAACATCGGCCGCCGCTCGCGCACCCCCGTCGCCCTGCTCTACCTGGGCGACGTCGCCCGCCCGCAACTCGTGGATCGCACGCGCCAAGGATTGGCGAGCATCTCCGTGGACTTCATCCGCACCGAGATGGACGTCGCCGAACTCACCTTCCAGCACGGTTGGACCGTCTTCCCGCTGGTCGAGCAGACCGAGCGCCCCGACCGCGTCGCCTTCCTGCTCTCCCAGGGCCGCGTGGCCCTGGTCGTGGAGGGTCAGCCGTTCGCCGTGGTCGTGCCCACGACGTTCTGGGACTTCCAGCACGACGGCGAGGGATCCCTGCCCGGGCCGGCGACCACGGTGTTCATCCGAATACTGCGCTATGTCGGAGTGTTCATCGCCGTCGGCCTGCCGGGCCTGTATGTGGCCCTTATGACGTCGGGCGTATCGGTGCTGCCCAGCGAACTGGCGCAGACGCTGTCGGGCACGCGCCTGGCCATCCCCTACCCGGTCGCCACCGAGACCATCATCATGCTCGTCCTGGTCGACGTGCTGTCTGAAGCCACCACCCAATCGGCCAGCGCCATCGGCAACGCCCTGGCCATCGTCGGCACCCTGATCGTCGGGCAACTGATCGTGCAGGCGCACCTGGCCTCCAACCTGATGATGATCGTCGTGGCGACATCGATCATCGGGTCCTTCATGACGCTGAAGTTCTCGCTCTCCTACGCGCCGCGCATCTGGAAGTACCCGGTCATGATCCTGGCCACCGTGGGCGGGCTCCTGGGGTGGTTCACCGGCCTGATCTTCCTGCTGGTGCACCTGTCCTCGCTGGAGTCGGCTGGCGTCCCCTACCTGTCCCCGTTGGCCGGCAACGCCCCGGCGGCCGACGCCTGGCGCATCCTCCTGCAACCCAACCGTTCCCGCCTCCGGCGGCGGCCGCGGATGCTGCGTCCGATCCAGAGCGTGTCGGCCCGGCGGGGAGGACGGCGGTGAACACGGTCAAGTGGCGCATGTCGCGCTGGCAGGTGCTGCTCCTGGTGTTCATCCTGGGCGTCTGCGTCAGCCCGTTTGACGCCCCCACCCTCTTCACCCCCGTGCTGGGTGCGCGCGGAACGTGGTGGGGCACGACGCCCATGCTGGCGGGCGGGCTTCTGGGCATCGTGGCGGTCTCCACGCTGGTCCGCCGCTTCCACGGGATCCCCCTGGACCAAGCCGTCCGGGGGATCCTCGGCCCGGTGGTGGGGTCCGCCTACCTGGCGCTCCTGGCGCTGCTGCTGCTGACCGCCGCGCCGGTCAACCTGGCAGTCTTCACCAGCGCGGCGCACGCCGTCGTACTGCCCCGCCTGCCCCACGCCTACGCGGCCGTGATGGTCGGGCTCACCGGGGTGTATGCCGCCGCCTGCGGCCCCGAGGCCATCGGCCGCTGCGTCTCCGTGCTGGCGCCGACCATGCTGCTGAGCCTGGCCGCGGTCTTCCTCCCGCTGACCTTCGAGTCCCACCCCGGGCTCCTCCTCCCGGTGCAGATGCCCACCCGGCAGCAGTGGCTATCTCCCCCGATCCTGGCCGGGGCAGGGCTGGTCCGCGGGTTCCTCCCCCTGCTGGTCCTCGGGTCCTTCACGCGGCGGCCGCTGGCGACCGGAAGGGCCGTCCTGGCCACCACGCTGGCCTGGCTGCTGGTGGCCGCGGCCGTCGTGCTGCCCGTGGCCATCTTCGACGCGCCCTTGGACCGCCAGATGAGCCTGCCGTTCATGTCTGCCGAGGAAACCCTGTACTGGCGGTGGCTGCCCATCCGCAACCTGGCCCCGGTGACGCTCCTGTTGTGGTACACGGTGAGCTTCATCACCTTCGCCACCTACCTCTGGATGGGGACCTGGCTGCTGCGCCGCCTCTTCCCCGCCCTGCCCGCCCAGTGGACCACCGTCGTCCTGGGCATCGGGGGGGTCATGGCGGGATCGCTGGACGTGGCCAAGCCCAGCGTGCACACCGCCCTCGTCTTCTGGAACCTCGCGGTGGTCGTTCTGGGCGTCGTGGTGCCCACCGCCCTGTGCGTGTTGAGCCGTGGCCCAGGGCACAAACGGGCCGACGGGGGGTCCGCCCCAGCGGGCTGACGCTGGGGGCCGGCGCCGCCGTCGTTCGGCCCAGGGGGGGACAGTGCATGGACCGTCGCCTCAAGGCCCCCACAGACATGGACACAGCCGTGGGGGCCTCCGGGCAAGCCGCGGCGGGTGGCCGCGGGCGGGGCACCGCGCGCCACATCGCGCTACTCCTGCTTGTGGTCGCAACCTGCGCCCTCTCGGGGTGCACGCAACTGCTGTCCATCGGCCACAACGGCGTGGTGATGGGCATCGCCCTGGACACGGGACCCGGCTCCCAGGTGACGGCGACGATTCAGATGTACCACGCCAGCGGACCGTCCCAGCCCAGCGGCGGCGGAGGCGGAGGCGGAGGGAGCGGAGGGGGTGGAGGGCAGAGCCCAGAGCAAGTGCTGAACATGCAGGGGAGTGGGGTGGACCTCTCCCAGGCCATCGCCGCGATCCAGCAGCAGAGCGACGTGCTGATCAGCCTCTGGGCCACCAACGTCGTGCTCCTGGGCAGCGCGATGGCCCAGACCAACCTCCAGGCGGAGATGAACTACCTGTTGCGCGACGCCGACTTCAGCCTCCCCGCGCAGGTGGCGGTCGTCCAGGGCCGGGCCAGCACCCTGCTGATCAACAGTTCGATACCCCAGGGCGCCGCGATCGCGGTCCTGCAGCAACTCAGCTACTCCAACCTCAATCCGATGGGGGCCGTGCCGATCTCCTTCTGGCAGTTCATGGGCCGCCTGGAGACGCCCTACCGCGCCGCATGGGCCCCGCTCCTCTCCGAGACCTCCCAGGGCTACCAGGCCGCGGGGACCGCCCTCTTCCAGGGGGACCGGATGAGCGGCGCGCTGGATGCCCAGCAGACCTGGACGCTGGGGTGGCTCCTCAAGCGCGGCGGCTACGGCGTCCTCACCTTCAAAGACACACAGGGGGAGACGGTCAGCATGAACATCGTCAGGCGGCACCTTCGCCTGCAGGCCAAGAGCCCCTCCGCGGCGTCGCTGGACCTCACGCTCAACACCAAGCTGCGGGAGGGCTACGGCCTCTCCCTGGCCTCCCACCGGCTGATCACCGCGCTGGACGCCCAGGCGTCGGCCGCCGCCCAGTCGCAGGTGCGTCAACTGGTCGACCGCCTGCAGAGCGCCGGTTCCGACGTGCTGGGGCTGGGGGAGCTGATCCGCCAGCGCGACCCCGCGGCGGTGGCCAACTGGCCCCAGACCTTCTCGCACCTGCGCATCGGCGTCCACGTCACCGTTGACGTCATGCCATCGGGCCGCCTGGCGCGCTGAGGGGCCGGGCGGCTCACGCGCGGCTGATGTAGGCCCCGGTGCGGGTGTCCACGCGGATGCGTTGGTCGCGTTCCACGAAGAGCGGCACCTGCACCGTGGCGCCGGTGTCGATCACGGCGGGCTTGGTCGTGTTGCTGACGGTGTCGCCCTTGATGCCCGGCTCGGTCTGCACCACGGTGGTCTCGATGGTGGTGGGCAGTTCCACCTCCACGATCCGCTCCCTGTACGTCGTCACCAGGAGTTGCATGTTCTCCTGCAGGAAGCGGCGCTGCTCCCCCACCACCTCGCCGGACACCTCCAACTGCTCGTAGCTGCCGGTGTCCATGAGGTGGTAGACGCCGTCGGCCTCGTAGAGGAACTGCATGTCGCGCTTCTCCACGAGGGCGGCGGGGATCTTCTCCGCGGAGCGGAAGGTCCGCTCGTAGATCGCCCCGGTCTGCAGGTTCTTCAGGCGCGCGCGCACAAACGCCGGGCCCTTCCCCGGCTTGACGTGGTTGCTCTCCAACACCAGTGTCGGCGCGCCGTCCAACTCCACCGTCATGCCCGCGCGCCAGTCGGTCGTCGAGGTCATCTCCGCCATACCCATCCTCCTCAGGCAGGGCGCCGCCCTACCGCCTTCACCACTCCAGCTGGCTTGCGCTCAGCACCCGCGGCCCGTCCGCGGTCACGTGCACCAACTGTTCCAGCCGCACCCCCCACCGGCCCGGCAGGTAGATCCCTGGCTCCACCGTGACCACCGCCCCTGCCGGCACCCGCACCCCCGGCCCGGCCCGGGGCGAGAGCGGCGGGTCCTCGTGCACATCCAGGCCCACCCCGTGCCCGGTACCGTGCCCGAACTCCTCCCCGAACCCGGCGGCCTCGATGACCTGCCGGCAGGCGGCGTCCACCGCCTGCGCCCGCACGCCTGGCCGCAGGGCCGCCAACCCCGCAGCCAGGGCCTCGGCCACAATGCCGTAGACACGCCCCGCCTCGGGCGGAGGCGGCGCGCCCGGGACCAGCAGGGTCCGGGTCATATCCGAACAGTACCCATCGACGCGCGCGCCCACGTCGACCACGACCAGATCGCCGGCCGCCAACGCCGCGGGACCGGCGATGGCGTGCGGCTGGGCCCCGCGGGCCCCGCCGGCGACGATGGTCGGGAAGGCGATCCCCTCCGCTCCCGCCCGGCGCAGCCGCCACTCCAGGTCCGCGGCCAGTTCCGCCTCCACCGCCCCCGGCCGCACCTGGGGGCGCCACTCCGCAAACACCACGTCCGCCAGGGCGGCCGCCCGGCCGATCGCGGCCACC
>JAJZWQ010000100.1 GCA_021846605.1 Bacillota bacterium
GCGGCGTTCGGGAAGGTGATCGGCCACCGCGGCGAGCGCGAACCCGGGCAGGCGGCCCATGGTCCGTGCGTGGTTGGACCAGCCGCTGCGCCCCAGCCCGATGATGCCCGTGCGGATCGGCGCGGCAGACACGGAGACACCCCCCCGCGGGGGGGCGGCTTCGGCAAGCGCCGCCAAGGCCCTGCCGCCACCGGACCGTGGGCCCCGCGCCGCGCGCGGCAGGGAATGCAGGCCGCGCCCGCGCATGGTTGCGGCGGCGGGAAGGGACCGAAAGCAACGGGGGAGGCGGCGGCCATCGGCGCGAGCGGTTGGCGCTACGGGTTTTCGGCGTATGCGTCCGCGGATTCCGAGGCGTTTTGCCAGAAGTGCCTCACGCTATTGGGGCGTGGCTTCGGGGCCATGGAGGTCTTCGCCATCGGCGACGCGGTCTCTGGCGAGTTCTTCTCCCGGTACACCCAGGCCATCGAGCGGGTGCGGACCCAGTCCGCGGCGCGGCTGTCGGTGCACCTGCCCACCACGGACTGCAACCCGCTGTCGCGCAACCGACGGGTGCGGCGCGGCGCCATCGACAGCCAGCGCGCGGGTCTGGAGTGGGCTGCGGCCATCGGCGCCGAACTGGCGGTCCTGCACCTGGGCAGCGCCCCGCCCCGGCCCGCGTCGGTGGCCGGGGTCGGCGCCGCCCAGCACTTCGGCCCCAGTTGGGATGTGGCGCGCGAGGTGCTGGCCGAACTGGCGGGGTACGCCGCCGGCCTGGGGGTGGCGCTCAGCGTGGAGAACCTGATCGGCCCGGCCGAGGTGGCCGCCGATCCCGGGCACCTCCTGGAGTTGCTGGACGGGCCCGGCATGGCGGGCGTGGGCATCACCGTCGACATCAGCCACGCCCACCTGGCGGGATGGGACCCCGCCGCGTTCCTGCGGCGCACCGGGGCGCGCGTGCGCCACATTCACGCCAACGACACGGACGGGCAGGGGGACCGCCACTGGCCCCTGGGACGGGGTGTGATCGCGCTGCGGCCAGCCGTCGCGACGCTCCAGGCACTGGGGTTTGGCGGCACGTGGTTGTTCGAGGTGGACGCGCCGGTGGACGTGCTGGTGGCCAATCGCGCGCTCGTCGAGGGGCTTGTGCCGGGGGACTGACGCCAGCGGCCCCGGCGGCGGGGGACCACCGTGCCGTCCCAGGGGGCACGGTCGGGTGGTCAGCGTCAGGACCCCACGGCTAAAACCGGGGGCTTGCAGCTACCGGATCGTGCTGCGATAGGCCGTCTGACAGCGGCCCGCCAGTCCCACGTATAGCGAGGCTGGCAAGGGATGTGACGCTTATGTCCGAAACTGTTACCGGCAAGCCGATGCCTTTGGACAACGCCTATCTCCCGCATGTTCCGCGAACGTTTTGCGCGCCGACGGATTCTTCGGCGCAACGCCATACGTTCGATTTTCAAGGTGCGTCTCCATTTTACCACAATCTACCCCAGGGGAGGGAGCGCGCGGCCCAGCCCACGGCTGAATCCGGGGTATCAGACGGCCGCGCGGAGATTTGATGATCCCGATTCGCTCCACCGCGTCCTGATCGGCGGGGCCGGCCGCGCGCGGCGTGCTGCCAGACGAGGTGCCGGCTGCGCTCCAGGTCGGCGCGGCGTCGGATGCGGCGCATCTCCCACGCCAGGACGACGGCCGCGCACGACAGGAAGACCGCCTGGGTTGTGTTCCCCCAGGGCCGCGGCGAGGGCGGGGCGGACACGGCAGTGTCCCGCCAGCCATCCTCGCTCGAACATGGCTGAACCCCCCCCCCCGGATGAAGGGTTGGCGACCGCTAAGGTTAATCTATACAGCGCGCAACCTTTGTCTGCCGCCGCCACCAGTAGCCGTTCCTTCTGCCGCTCCAGGTTGCCGGCCTCGGCTTGCCGGTTGGGCCAACATGTGCGCGCGGCGCGGGTGGAAACAAAAGGATATGAAAAGGGGAACGGGTGGGCATCCCCGCGCTGCTGGAGTTCTCCCCGGGGACACCATTCACGTAGAGAGTCTGCGCACGACTCTGGCAGAGGCTTCCTATCTTCGCTCTGATCGGCTAGACTCCATCAGGGGAGGAGACATCCATGGCCAAAGGCGGCCAGGAGTACCGCCAACTCACCGTCCGCTTCCCGACCAGTGTGTGGGCCGACCTGTCTCAATCCGTTCAGGACGAAGGGGGGGCCTCCATGAACGAGGTCGTCGTCCGGGCCGTCCGGACCGAACTGGAGCGCCGTCGGCGGGCGCGCCTCCTGGAGCGGATCGAACGCCAGAGGGTGGAGATCGCCGGGCGGTGGGGGGCTGCTGAGGACTCCGTTCCCTACATCCGAGCGTTGCGCGAGGGCCAGCGGGACCGGGAGGACCTGTGATGGGGGACGCGGCGACATGATCGACGGCGCCTGCCTCGACAGTTCGATCCTGATGAAGATCATCACACCCGAGGAGGGCAGCACGGAGGCGAGCCTGCTGGCGGGCAGCGCACATCCCTTGTATGCGCCCGCGTTTGCTTGGGCGGAAGTGGGTAGCACCCTGAGGAAGAAGGTCCGGAGCGGAGCGCTTGACCGCGAGGCCGCGGAGGGGGCCTGGGGGGCGTTTCTGGAACTCGGGCTGCGCTTCATCCAGTCCCCCGAGGTCGCGCGGCGCGCTTGGGAGTTGGCCCATGCACTGGCCTTGTCCACGCTCTACGATGCCGCGTTTCTGGCGGTGGCCGAACTTGCACCCGGGGGCCCCGTGCCCTTCTGGACTGCCGACCGTGCCCTCGTCCGCCAGGTTGGCGAGCGGCACCCGCTGATTCGTCCGCTGATCGCTTGACGGCCACCTGGCCGGATCCTCTCCCGCCCGCCATCCTGCGCCCACCACCTCCGCGGATACGCCCCCCAGCGGTGATCAGCGGCCGCCGCGCGGCGACCAAACTCCCGCTGACACCGCCGGGCCGGCCGGCGGGCGCTCCCACGGCCTTTCCGGGGCGGTCACGGGTGTTCCCGCGACCGCCCCCCCACCCGCTTCCGCGCGGGCCGCCCTCCTCGACGAACCGCCCCCGCCCCCAGCCAGGCACTTCCGGCGTGCCCGCTGCGCGGCGCGATGTGGCGCACCGGCAGCGATGCGGGGCGCGGGGGTCCGGCGGCTCGACAGGGACCGCTCGTCACCTGTCGAAAGCGGGGAACAGGTCCGACGCGCGGCGCCCAGTCAGGTTCCCGGGAGGAGCGCGCCGATGGACGGGTTGCCAGCGACTTCGCTTGCCGTGGACCTGGCCGCGCGGTTGGACGCGGTGGATCGTCCGGGTGACTTCTGGGCCTCCGGCACCTGCGCGCTGCCCGCGCCCGGCCTGGAGGTTGCCGGGGTGGGTCCGGTCGCCCTGCCGCTGCTTCCGGTGCAGGCCGAGCAGTTGATGGCCCTCGCCGAACCGGCCCCGTTCGGTCGGGGCGCCGACACGGTCTTCGACCCCGCGGTCCGGCAGACATGGCAGGTGGAACCCGGCAAGGTAACGTTCCGTGGGCAGACCTGGTCAGGCACGCTGAAGCACATCGTGCGCCGCGCCGCCGACGGGTTGGGGGTCAGCGGTGCCGTGACCGCCCGACTCCACAAGCTGCTGCTCTACGGCCAGGGCAGCTTCTTTCGTGAACACCGCGACACCGAGAAGGCCGATGGGATGTTCGCCACGCTGGTGATCGTGCTGCCGTCGGACTACGAGGGCGGCGAACTGGTCATTCGCCACGAGGCGCGCGCGGTGACGCTCGACCTCCGGGCCGACGATCCGTCCGAGGTGGGCTTTGCCGCCTTCTACGCCGATTGTCGGCACGAGGTGCAGCCGCTGATCTCGGGGTACCGCCTGACCCTGGTGTACAACCTGTTGCGTCAGGGCGGCCACCCCGCACCCCCGTCCTACGACGAGGAGCGGGAGGGGTTGTCCGCACGGCTGGCGGCGTGGGGCGAAGACGACCCGGTCAAGCTGATCTATCCCCTCGAACACGCCTACACCCCGGCCGCGCTCGCCTTTGACGCGCTGAAGGGGGTCGACTCCGCCCGCGCCGAGGTCCTCTTGGCCGCTGCGGAGCGCTCGGACTGCGAGGTGCACCTGGCCCTGGTGACCGTCGAGGAGAGCGGCGTTGCCGAACACGTCGACGATCACCCGCGCCGCCGGCGCTGGGACGACGAGGAGGACCAGCTTGAGGCGGTGGAGGTGACCGATCGCAGCGAGGAACTCTCCCACTGGCAGCGCCCGGACGGCGGCAATCCCGGCCTGGGACCCCTGCCCTGCGGGGAGGATGAGGTGGCCCCGCCCGGCGCCCTGGACGCCATGGAACCGACGGAGCAGTCGTTCTACGAGGCCACGGGCAACGCGGGCGCCTCCTTCGCCCGCACCTACCACATCGCTGCGCTGGTCGTGTGGCCGCGGCGTCAACGCTTTGAGGTGCTGGCCGAAGGGGGGCTGGCGGCCACAATGCCCGCCCTCGCTCGTCTGGCGGGCGCCTGCGGCGGCGACGCCGCCCGGCCGCAGTGGGCGGAGGCGCACGCCCTGGCCGGGGCGATGCTGGACCAGTGGCGCACCGAGACCTGGTCGGTCGCCAAGGAAGCCGGACCGTTCCTGGACCTGCTGGCCGAGATCGGGGATACCGAGCACATCGTCGCCTGCCTCGACAGGGTCGTGGCGCGCTGTCGGGTCGAGCCCACGGCTGCGGACAGCGTGGCCCGCGCCCTGCGCCTGCTGCCGTCCAACGCGGCCGCCGATCTCCTGACGCGCGTCGTCGACGGACCCGCCGCGCTGGAGGCCCGCGCGGCCATCCTGGCGGCGTGCGCCGACCTGGACATCGCCTCTGCGGCCGCACGCCTGGTGGCGGCGCTCCCGGGCGCCACGCTGCCCACCGACCCCTGGGGGGGCAGGCGCGCGCTGTCTCCCGCGGTCGTGGTCGACCTCGTCCGGGCCCTGGCCCCCAGAGAGCCGGCTCTGTTGGAGGCGGCGGTGTCCACGTTTCTGGCGTGGCCCGCGACGTGGGACATGGACGCGGTGCTGGTCCCCGCGGTCCTGGAACTGGGGCCGCTGTCTGCCCGCCTGCGCGATGCCTGCCTGGCGCACCTGCGCGCCCGCGTCGCGCTGCCCCTGGAGCCGCCCGCGGACTGGGCACGCGGCGCGACGCTGACTTGCAGTTGCCCGCACTGTGCCGAGGTGGCACGGTTCCTCGCCGATCCCAGGCGCCAGAGCTGGGAGCTGAAGGCCGTCCAGTCGACGCGCCTCCACGTGGAAAACACGATCGCGCAGAGCCACTGCGACCTGGACACCAGCACCCTGACCAGGGGCCGTCCCTATACGCTGATCTGCACCAAGAACCTGGCCAGCTACGCGCGACGCCTGGCGCAGCGGGACGCGGATCTGGGCCTTCTGGCGCGCCTGTGATGGCGACCACGCCCACGGCGCTGCCGGTGCGGAGGGGATCACCCGGCCGATCGGGCCGACGCCCCGGCCAGCCGCGCGGCGCGCCGGACGTGGCCCCCGGAGCACGCACGCCTTCTCGCTGAACTGGAACGCGCTGCGCGGCCGGCACTACCTGCAGCTGCTGGGCCGGCTGCTCAACGCCCTGGCCCGCTACTCCACCGGGCTGTGGGACCTGGTCTGCGCCCGCGGCTTCCGCGGCACCCTGCTCTTCGTGCGCGAGACCTACCTCAACCCCTGGCTGAGCCCGGAGCGCCTGCGCGCCCTGAGCGCCCGGAGGCCCCAACTGCGCCTGGATCATCTGATCGCCCGCGTCCGCGGCGGCCATGGCCCGCGCTGATCCAGCCCATGGCGCCGGTGAGGCGCGCCCCGTCCGTCAGCAGGTTGAGCGGGTGGAAGTCCATGTGCAGAAGGGTGTCTGGGAGGGGGGGACGCTGTCGAGGCGGACCCGCGGCAGTGGTTCGTCGATCAGCGCGGTCCGTCAGGGGTGGCCGCAGGGACGGGAGCGCATCGGCGACGGGCGCCAAGTGCACGCGCGCCTGCATCTCGCCGGCGCGCACACCCAGTTGGTGGCCTTCCAGGGAGATGCGCAGTTCAAGCCCCACCGACGTCTCGCGCATACCGCGAAGAACGCGACAAACAGGAATGTCTCGCCGGTGAGGACGCCTCTGACCCAGACCTGGGGTAGGGGCAGTCCCTGGCGACCCAGGTGGCGCAGGAAGGCCTCCTCCTTCTCCTGCGCGGCGTCGGCACCCGCGGGGTAGATCCGCAGCGTGGCGGGTTCCGGACTGCCCCGCTCGGGCCAGACCCGGGTGTCGGTGCCGCCGGGCATGCGGACGGCCGTGGGGGCGACGCCGAAGTCCATCGTCCGCAGGATGTGGAACACGAACGGTCGCTCGTGGACGTCCACGCGGAGCACCGCCGCCCCGTCCCCTCCGCCTGGCGGGTTGGGAACCCTTGCGGGCGGTCACCCCCGCGCGCCTCGCGTCACCTGACCGCCACGGCCACCAGCGGGAGGTCGAGGAAGGTCAGCCCCGGCCACAGCCCCGCGGCCCGAATGGCGGCCCGCCCGGCGGACAGCCGCCAGAGCGACGTCAGACAGGCGCCCAACCACGGGCGCCGCCAGTGGAGGGCGGAGCCGCTGGTCAGAAGCCTGTCCAGGTGGTGGGGGAAGTGGATACGGGGTCGGCCAAATCCAGCCTGCCGCAGGGCGTCCAGGTACTGCGCGTAGGTGTAGCGGGCCTTGTCCCCAGCGCGCGGGGGCACCACGCCGGCGCTGCGCAGCACGCTGACCGCCGGTTCGCTGACGACCACGAAGCGCCCTCCCGGCCGTAGCACGCGGTGCACCTCGCGCACGGCGCGCGGGAGGTCCTGCGCGTGGTGCAGCGCGGACGACACGAGCACGGTGTCCACGGTGCGGTCCGCCAACGGGAGGTGGCACATGTCGGCCAGCACCTTGGCGTACCCCGAGTCGGATGCGCCGTCCGTGTGGAAGTACAGGTCGACCCCCAGGCAGCGCACGCCGTGGCGGGCGGCATCCCGCAGGAAGAACGAGGGGGAGCGGCAGCCCAGTTCCACCAGCGTCGTGCCGGGGCGCACCACGTGTGCGCGCACGCCCAGGTAGTTGTGCCACGTCAGGTCGTCGCGGACGTTCTGCTCGGGCAGGGAGAGTGCCCGCAGCAGCCGGGCTTCGGTCCGGTGCGATTCCAGGGCGGCGACCACGACCACCTGGAAGTCCGCCACCCCCCCGCGGAAGCCGGACTCTGCGATCTGCCGCGCGTATTCCGCCTCGACATCCGCCGTGACACGCAGCAGGTCCCAGACCCCCGCGGTGCGGCGGATGGCGCGGGCGCACCCCGGGCACGTCCCGGGGGGTGCCACCAGGTCGTTCGGCAGCCGCGCCCCGCAATCGGGACACACCAGTAGTGGCCCAGCCGATCGAGGGTCCGCTGCCGACCTGGCGGCTACCATCCGCTCCCCGCCCCCCTGCGGGCGCGCGGCGCCCACCGAGAGCGTAGCCGCGCCCGCTGCGGGGGGCAGTGCCACCCCGGGTCTCCGGCCCCGTATCGCCCCCAGCGGGCAGGACGTACCGCGCGGTGGCGGCGGGCTTCCCACCGTCTGCGTCTGCGGGGGGATGGCCGCGTGGGGCGACCCACGGGTTGAAGGTGTCTTAACACTCGCCTGGCATGCTATGGGGGCGGCGTGCGGAGGGATGGTCCAGGGTGGCGAGGGGTCCCCGTCCGCCCAGGCGGCGCTCTGCCGGACCGGCGGCTGACCGGTTGGGTGCGGCGGCGCGCACCGTCGCCGCCCCGTTGGAGGGATCGCGATGGAGATTCCGCGGGCCGGAGCGGTGGCGGGACGGAGCCCGAGTTCGGTGTCGACCGTCCTGCGCCGTTTCCTGCGGACCCCCAAAGGCACGCTGCTTCCCGTCCTCCTCGGCCTGGCCGCGATCGCGGGGTCGATGCGCACCCCCACACGGTACCCGCGCTGGCGGCGGGCGTCGCCGGGGCGGTCGGGGTCGACCTCGTGGCGCTGACCCTGCGCAAGGGGTGGATCTCCTTCCCCAGTGGGGCGACCCTGACGGGGCTGATCGTCGCCCTCGTCCTGTCCCGGGAGTCGCCGGTGTACGTGCCGCTGGTGGTCTCGGCCATCGGCGTGGCCAGCAAACACTTGCTGCGGACCCGCTGGGGCAACATCTTCCACCCGGCGACGTTGGCCATCCCGCTGTACACGCTGGTGGCGTGGACGGCGCAGACCTGGTGGGGCGCGCTCGGGCTCGAGGGGGTGTTCGGCTTCGTGCTGGTCCTCATCGCCGGGTGGTACATCACCACCAGGGTCAACAACCTGCCTCTGGCGGCCAGCTACCTGCTGGGGGCGCTGGGCGTCTCCACGGTGGCCGCGTTTGCGGGCGACGACGCCGCCGCGGGGCCGCATGCTCATCGGGGGCATCGTGTCCGTCGTCTCGGGCGTACAGTGGTGCATCCTGGCCGGTCTCCCCGTGGGGAACGCCGCGGAGTTGGTCCGCCGTGTCCTGGCCGCCAGGCGGGTGCGACGTCCGGCCGCACCCGCGCGCTCGCGGCCCCACCCGGGCGGCCGCCGGTTGCCGCGCCGCCGGCGCCTCCAGCCGCCCCGGCGGGAACCGCGGCGCCCGCGTTCACGTCCATGCCGGCGGACCGGGAGGACAACCGCCAGGTCTGGAGATCCGGGCCCCGCTCCGGGCACGGAGGCTGGCGAGAGCGCACGCGCCAGCGGGAAGTGGGTCCCGGCTGGGCCGGCGGTGGCGGAGCGGACGGGGCGGTTCCGCGGAACGGGGCAGGGGGGGACGGGCAGCGATGGGGACACGGGAGGCAGGCTGGCGGCCGGGGGCCGCTGGCGGCGCGTATGCGGCCGTCATTCCGGTGGCCGGGCGCGCGACGCGGCTCTGGCCGGCCACGGCGGTGTTTCCGAAGGCGATGCTGCCGCTGGTCGACCGGCCGATCGTGGCCTACGCCGTGGACGAGGCGGCCCGTGCCGGCCTGCGTGACGTCATCTTCATCACGGATCCGGCCCGAGACCAGGTCGAGGCGTACTTCGAAATGCTGCCCGCGGTGGAGGCGGCCGCGCGGGCCAGGGGGATGCACCTGCGCCTGTGCCCGGCGGTGCGCTTCCACTACGTCCCCCAGGAGCAGCCCCTGGGCCTGGGGCACGCCGTGGGCCTGGCGGAGGATCTGGTGGGCGATCGGCCGTTCGTGGTCCTGCTTCCGGACGATGTCCTCCTCGGCCCGCCGGAGGGCCTGGACGAGATGGTCCGCCTGGCCCGGCGCACGGGCCGGCCCGTCGTCGCCGTTCGGCCCGTGGATCCCCGCCAGGTGCGCTCCTACGGGGTCGTCGCCCCCGGCGCGCGCTGGGGACCCGGTGTGCACGAGGTGCGGGACCTGGTGGAGAAGCCGTCCCCGGAGGGCGCGCCGTCGAACCTGGCCATCGTGGGCCGGTACGTGCTGCCTCCGTCCATCTTTCCGCTACTGCGGAACACGGTGCCCTCGCCCTCGGGCGACATCGAACTCACCGAGGCGCTGCACCGCCTGAACCGCGAGCAGCCGCTGCTGGCGTACGAGTTCCCCGGGCGCGTGCTGGACACCGGGCAGAAGCTGGGGTTCATGCAGGCCACGGTCGAGATGGCGCTGGCGCATCCAGAGGTGGGGAGGGCGTTTGCCGCCTACCTGGCCGAACGCTGCTCGGACGGCCAGGTAGAGGGGAGTGACCCGCCCGGACGGATGGCCGGTCCCGCGTAGACGGCGCCGCCGCGGGCGGCGCGCGGTATCGCGTCTCCGCTGGGGCACCGTAGGGTTCGGTGGATCCCGACGGCGCTTCGGCGATCTTCTCGGCCCGCTATGCGCGCGGCGAGATCATGCGCGCGGACATCACCGTTTCCGGGGGCGGGGCGTGATGTCTGCGCACCGCGCGGCCCGCATGGGGCTTGTCCTCTGCGCCATCGGCATCGTGGGTCTGCTGGCGACGCGGGTGCTGCTGGTCGTCTGGCTCGGCCGGGCCGTCGACCGGGCGCCGCTCGTCGCTGCCCGCCCGCCCGTGGTCCGGCGCCCGCGGCCGGGGTCCAGCATCTGATGCCGCCCCCCACGCCAGGTGGGGGGACGACGATGTCGCCCCCCCGGAACGGCTGTCAGCGCGCATATACGGTACCGTCGATCACCTTGGTCACGGTGCGGCTGTAGATCCAGGAGCTGCTCACGCCCTGACCGGGGTCGTAGAAGTAGAGGGCGCCGCCGGTCGGGTCCGCCCCGTTGGCGGCGGCCCGGGCGGCCGCCAACGCGGTCGGCGTGGGGGAGACGTTCCAGAAGTAGCCGTTGAGCACCGGAGTGAACTGATAGGGGGCGAAGAGCACGGCGTCGACCGTCTTGCCGAAGCCGCCGTTGCGCAGGCGGTTCATGATCACTGCCGCCACGCCCAGCTGGTCCTGATAGGACCGGTTGCCCTCCTCCGCCACCACCATTCGCGCGATCAGGTCGATCGCGGTGGCGCTCAACCCGCCATCCGTTTGCGGCGGCGCCGCCGCCTGGTGCGCCGGGGCCGCCATGTGTGCCGCCGGCATCGAGGCGGCCAGCGTGGGCGCGCCGGTGGCGCCCAGCAACCCGAGGGCGCATGTCGCGGTCGCGACCAGGGCACGCATCGTTCGTCGGATACGCATGGTCGTGCTCCTTTCAGCGCCTACACGTACTCGCCCGCCGCTCGCGGGGGCGGTGGACCAGGGCGCGGACAGGTGTCCACGGACCCTGGCCGGATCAGGCGCCGGGCGCCATCATACCCACGGGGCGGTCGGCGGGCTGGCGGCCCGATCGCGGTGGGCGCCCGTGCGGAACGTCGACGGCCGGGTATACGTTCCGCGCGACCCCGGGCCGCGCGTGCCTCGTGTGGCTTCCAGCACCGGCCGCGGCTGACAAGGTCCGGATGCCCGCGGCCGCGGGTGCTCCGGGGCCGCGCCGCCGGCTGCGGACGCTGCGGCCCAAGGCGCCGGGGCGCGATGCCGGTCGCGGTGCCCCGGCGTCGCCGCGGGGCGCGGCGCTGCGCCGTTGCCAGAAGGTGCCTGCCGAGCACGGTGGCCTGGCGGTGGGGCTCCGGCGGGCGGGCGCCACTCCGCGTCTCTCGACGTCCGTAACAGAGCGCCCGGACGCGATGCAGGCGTCACGGCGTCTGACGACGACGCGGCGCGCGCCACCGCCCAGGCCGCACCGCGTCGCACGCCGCCTTCTCTATATAACGCTGCAAGGCTGCGGCCCGGGACCGCGCCCGATCCCCGCGCCCGCACATCCTGGGCGCGGACTCCCACACGACCACCCCGGCAGGAGGCGCCCGCGGGGCACCCTTGTCCACCTGCCCGCATAGGCTGTCCACGAGAGCGGAGGGTGGCCCACCGGGTCAGCGCTCCGCCTCCGGAAGGGGACCGACGATGGCCTTTGCATTCTCGACCGGACCGCTGGAAAACGCGACACCAGCCGGACCAAGCTCCGCAACGGTCTGGACCAAGGTGCTGAACAACCATCACCACACGCGCATCCGGGCGACGGTGAAGGTGTTCAAGCTGAATGGCCATAAGACACTCTCGTCCCAGACCAGCTTCAAGGTGGACCCCATGAGCTCTGGGTACACATTCATGGACGTGTCCGAGGCGCCGCAGTACGAGGTCCAGATCTCCATCTGTCCTGGCCGGGATCCGGACGACGTGCTCGTCTCCGTCTTCGGCAAGGATCTGGCGGGCAACCTGAATCCCAGTCACCGCCTGGTCCAGCAGGAACTGACGCCGATCGGTGATCTGAGCTTCACGGACGACGACCCGGACGACACAGACCCTTCGGGGCGCCCCGCGGACAGCGGGGACGACCCCGGCGCATAAGGCAGACCGCGGGCCGCCGGTGCGCGGCGCGGGTGCGCGGGGTCGGCCGGCCGGCTGACCCCGTGCCCTCTTTGTCACAAGAGTCCCCCATGCCCGCGCGGAGC
>JAJZWQ010000101.1 GCA_021846605.1 Bacillota bacterium
TGCACGGTTTGTGCGTCTCGCGCAGCACGCGCATGATGTAGTTGGAAACCGGATGGGTCATGTGCTGGGTCACCAACACGATCGCCCGCGCCGTCTCCACCCGGCGCCGCAGGGAAGGGGTCACCCGCTGCCCGTGAACCCACTCGACATGCGCCACACCGTCCATGGCCTGACCGTAGTGCAGCCGGGCGCGAGGGTGGCCCCCGACGATCAGAATGCGCGGCAACGCCCGCTCCACCGGGGTGGCCGCCGCAGGCCCAGCCGCCTCGCCCATCGCTGCCGTCTCCTCCGCCGGCCGCAGGGGCCGCAGGGAGCGACGGACGGCGGGCACAGCCGGCGCTTGGGCGGCCTCGTGGACCCGCACCACGTACGCCACCGGATCCGCCCGCCCGGAGGTCTCCGGCTCGTAGCGCACGCTCACCGGCGCACCGTCGTTGAGCGCCCCCAGGTGGGGATGGGCGGCGACGGCCCGCAGAATCCGGCCGTCCACGGCCACGCGCAGGTGCGGGCCCTCCCGGGACAACACCCCGACGCCCTCCCGCACCCGGCTTGGGCCCACCGGGGCCGTTGCGCCGGTGCGGGTGTAGTAGCAGTTGCCGCGCGGATCGTCCAACGGACGGATGCCCACACGGTCTCCGTGGCGCAGGCCGGCCGCCGCGACCACCACGTGGGGAAGTTCACGGACCTCACCCGTCTCGTCCGTGACCGTACCGCCCGCCGCGGTCTCGCGAAACACCCCCCGCAAGGGCGATCCCCCGTCCACTGCCTGGCTCCAGTGGGGCTGGACCGCCGGACCCGCCTGGGGGTCCTCCTCCTCCCCCTCCGGCGCCTGAGACGGCGCCGCCTGCTCGGCAAGCGTTTCCAGGTAGCCGATGACCGCCGCCAGCATGGCCAGTTCCGCAGGCGGCGCCGACTCGTAGCGGCCGCGCAGCCAGGCGGCCACCGCGAGCAGTTGCTCGGCGACGTTCCCCGTCCCGTCCCCCCCTACAGCCACCGCGGCGGCCGTCGCCCAAGCCGCACCCCGCAACCGACGCGCCCAGCGGGTCCGGAAGTGTGCACAGGCCATCCCCCTTTTCCACCGGACGCACCTTCCCGGCCGGCGCCTGCAGCTCCGGAGGCCTCAGGCGGGCCGCGGGGTCCAGGCGATGTCGAAGCGGTAGGCCAGGCCGCTGCCGTCGTCGCTGCTGGGCGCCCCGATCGCCCGCGGCACGGCGGTCACACCCACGCCGGCGGCTCCCGGAGCGCGGCGCCAGGCGTCGAACGTCTCGGCAAGCAAACCGGCGAGCCGCGGCGCACCCCGCAAACCGAAGCCCACGGAGTCCGCCCCTGCCGCCAGACGCCCAATCAGGGCCACCGTGCCCCCGTGGACCGGATCCCACGCGACCACGCCCCTGGCGTTCGATTCTCCGGGCCGGTCGCGCTCGACCACCGCCACCCGCCAACGGCCGTGGGCGCCGGCGACAACCAGCGGGAGGCACCAGGCGTCCTCGGCCCGCACCGCCCCCGCCAGCGGCCGTGGCGGCGTTGGGTCGTTCAGCAGCGCCTCCAGGCGTTCCGCGTCAAAGTCCGCCGCATGCTGGGCCTGCAACTGCCAGCCGCCGGACAGCGCCCGCCGGACCGGCGGGCAGGCAAACGGGCCGCGCATGGGCACGAAGCGGACCGGATCCAGCGCGATGGCATCCAAAACCTCCGACGCGGCCCGCCGCCGGAAGGTCACAAGGCAATCGGCGCCCGCCAACACCAGAGGCACCACCAACCGACCCTCGGGGCGCAGTTGACGCACCCAACTGAGCGAGATATCGGTCGTGGCGGCCGCCAGAACCATACGCTCGTAGGGCGCCCCCTCGGCATACCCGAAGGTACCGTCGGCCCAGACCACCCGCACCCCCGCCTGGCCGACACGCAGCAGGTTCTCCCTGGCGGCGGCGCAGGCCCCGGCGACCACGTCCATGCAGACCACGCATTCCGGACCCGCGAGCACGGCGTAGACCGAGGCGGCAAAGCCCGTACCCCCGCCTATCTCCAGCAACCGCATCCCGGGCCGCAACGCCAGGCGTTCGGCGACCAGGGCGACCACGGCCGGCTGCTCGGCCACGCTGAGGATTTCCTGTTCGTGCATCAGGGTGGGCACGGACTGATCCTGATACGCCAAATCCACCGCACTATCGGGCAGGAAGTAATGGCGGGGCACCGTGCGAAAGGCCTCGATCACCTCAGGCGAACGCAGGCCGCGCTGCCCGACCAGGTGCCGAACCAACTGCTCCTGGGCCTGGCGCCAGTCGCGCGCGCCGCCCACACCCATGTCCATCCCCCGCCCCCTGCGGCTGCTGGCGGCCTCTGGTACCGAGCGTCGTAAGCACCATGTCGGGCCGACCTTCTCCGGGGCACGACACCGCTTCGCCCGCCGAGGCGCCATTCCCTGGCGGCATCCCCACACCCGTGTGCGGAAGCCAGGAGGCGGGTCACGTCGCGCCGTATACGATCGCATGACCCGGTGCGGAGGGGGCGAAACCGCGTTGCACGCGCAGTCGCGCCTTCGGGTGGCGCGCCGCCGCCGCGAGCGGATCGAACAACGGTTGCGCCCCCTGTTGCTGGAGCGGGCGACGGCGCAGGCGCTTTTTCAAGCAACCAGCGGCGTGGTCGGCGACCAACCCGCGGACACCGAGCGGCTCGCCCAACTCGACGCCGCCATTTCGCGGCTGAACGACGTGGAAAGGGCCCTGCGGCAAGAGGCCGAACGGTTGCGCGCCTGGGTGCGACCGGCGGGCTGAGTCGGAAAGCTCCAGACAGGCTCCGACAACGAAGGTGAGACGCGGGCCGCCATCCCCCGTTTGCGGCGGTCGGGTCAGGCGCTGGCGGCAGGTCCGGCTGCGCACCCGCTGGTATGTGCAGCTGCAGCGGCCGAACCCGTTTGCGCACCGGGTTGCCGGCGGGCCCAGCACCAACGCCCTCAGCCAACCGTGCGCGCCTGAAGGGTGACGGCGCGAACCGCCCGCCGCCGCGCGATCCCCTACGGACGGAGCACGCAGAACTGTATCTGGTAGAGCCGGAAGATCGATCTCAGAAAGTCGGCGCCCGTAGCGTACAGCGACCGCTCGTATTCCGTCACGGCAAACGTCGGCGTCTCCGTCCCGTAGCGGACGAACTCAGGTGGATCGACCGGCTCGACCTCCGTGCACCCCGGGATCACTTCGGCCTGCGCCAGGTTCGGCCGGCTCGGCGCCGGCGTGATGGAGATGCTCGTGCGCTGCACCTGCGACCGCGCAGCTTCCGATGTGAACACAGGTCGCTCCGGTGGACCGCAGAGCACATCGACGAATGGCTCACCGTCGGCCAGCCCCCACAGCGGCGGAAAGCGGCCGCAGGAGACCGGAGTGAGGGCCTGCGGCACGACCCCCGCTTTGGCATAGGTCACAAGCGCGCCGGTCGCCGGATCCAGACGGCCGACCTGTTTTTGGTCCACGAACCAGACCGCACCGTCGGCGACGACGAAGAGCCGGAGCGGGTTGCCGCCGTCCGGCAACGGATACTCGACCAGATCGCCGGTATTCGGATTGAGCCGGGCGATGCGGTTGGTCGAAAACTCGCAGAAGAAGAACTCGCCGTCGGGGCCGAAGCGGCCGTCGAACGGGGCGGACTCCGTTGGCAGGGTGTATCTGGTCAGGGTGTCGGTCGTCGGGTCGAGGCGCAGGATGGATCCCGGCCCCGTGCCGCTCTCCATGGAGATGAAGACGGCGTTATCGGGGGCCACCCGGATCCCGCGCAGGGTGGACGTCGTGGGATTCACCGGCAGGGTCCAGGTCCACTGCCCCCGAGCCACCGGGTCGACGCGGTGCACGACGGGCAACGCCGAGGACACCCACACCGCACCGTCATCTTGGTCGAGGTAGTTGGCGCCGATTCCCGTAGCGAAACCCAGGCGGGTATCCACATCCCACGTCCGGATGATGTTGTCCTCCGGATCCAGGTTGCCCAAAATACCGTGGTCGTTGACCATCGAGGTCGTCGCGGCCGTAAACCACACGCTGTTCAGCGGAGCCACCGATGTGGTCAGCCGGTTGCCCTGGATGGCCAGCCCCGCGGAGAGCGACAGCGTGTTCAGATCCCAGGCCTTCACGCGCGCGTCGCCGAACTTCGGGCAAGGGCGCTTGTGCACCGTGGTCGCCTCCTGACGCAAGACATGCTATGCGGCCATCTGCGGGAGTGCCGCCGCGCCTTCTCGCCCGGGCCGACGGGAGCCGCCCGCGTCGGGTGCGCGGCGGCCAAGCGCAGGTGATCTATCGCAGTGCATGGCGGCGCGGTGACCGGGTGAAGCCGCCGCCACACAGACGCACGGTATCCGCTGGAACGGCGCGGGCGGAACCGGCCGGGCCCGCAGGCGGACGGGTGGGAGTGGATGGCACCGCAACACTCGACGCAGGCGGGGCCGCACCGACAAAGCGGCACGCCCCCGCCAACCGGCGCCTGTGCGAGTCGTGTTGTGCCGTACCGGGCAGTATCGTCGAATAGTGGAACAGTGAACATGCAGTCTGCGAGTTGTGGCCTGGCCACGTGTCGACGCAGGCATCGAGGTCCAGGGGAAGGGTCCGGACCCAGACCAAGTGCTGGGCGAAGGCCCTGCATCTCTCGCAGACAGTATAGCACAACCACGCCAGAAATGTCAGTCTATTCCTTCACGCCTGGCTGCCGTAAGATGGGGCGCATCCGCAGCCCGCCCGAAAACACTGACAAGCTTGCAGTTACAGGGGTGATCCCCTATCGGCAAGACGAGGGTCACACGGCCCAACGTGCAGCGGTACGTAGCCTTGGGCCAGGCGCTGCTGGCGCCCGAAGCGGGCACATATGCCCTGATGCTCTTGCTTACGGCGATCCAGGTGCTCCTCGGACTGCTTCTGCCCCTTTACATGCGTGCCGTGATCGATCTGGTCATCATACCGCGCTCCCTGCGGCCGCTGATCCCGCTACTGATCTTCGCCCTGGCCACGACCCTGGTCACCATGGTGGCGCGAGAAGCGGCCAGCCGACTCAGTCTGCACATGCACCTCCGGATGCGTGGCCGCCTGCTGCTGCACTTTTTCAACCGGATACCGGACGCCGCGCTCAGCGCGGGGGACGTGGGAGTCACCTTCTCGACGGACATCACGAAGGTCCTGGGCGTCGTCTACGTGCCAGAGAACATTCTGGAAGGCCTCGTCCGGCTGGGGTTCGTCGCCGTCATCACCTGGCGCGCCGACCCATACCTGCTCCTCGTCGCAGCAGTCCTCTTCGGGCTGCAAAACGTGCTTCAAAACCGCATCGTGCTCAACCGCGTTCGGCTGCGCCGGGCACACATCCGGTCCAACGCGTCGTACCTGCAGCTGCTTGAGGAGGTAGCCGGTGATCGTGACGCGTACCGCAACGGCGTCCTTCGGCGCAACACCTCGGCTCTGGCCGGACGGCGCCTGCAGTTCTATTCGCGGCTCAATGACATGGACTGGCGCGCCAAGGTGGCCAACGCAGCGATCGGCAACACCTCGTCCGCCCTTACCCAGCAGGCCCTGACGGCTTTTCTGGCGCTTGCTGCGATCCAGGGGCGAATCGGGGTGGGAACCTTCATAGCACTCCTGGCCTATTTCTCAACGCTCAACGTCCCGCTCGCTGAGTTGCGAGGCGCCGTGCTCCAAGTGATCGCCGCCAGCGCCGACTTCGAGCGCCTTCTGCGCTGGGCGAGGGCGTCCGAACTGCCACACACCATTCGCGTTCCCGGACGCAGCGCCGGAGGTGGGGAGTGGGCCCCACCGTACACCGTCCACATGCGCAACGTAGCCCTGTACCATGAATCGGGTGTGCGGGGTCCTGTCCTGCGGGCGGACGACTTGATCTTCGGGCCCGGTGGCACCCACGAGATCGTAGGGCCGAACGGGTGTGGAAAGACGTCTCTCGCCAGCCTGTTGGCCGGCGCCGACAGAAGCCGGTTCCATGGCGATTTGGTGATCCGGGACGGGCGGGGTGCCGTCTGCGACCCCAGCCGTTTGGTGGCCAAGGTCGGCGCCCAGACCACCGTAACCAGTGGGTCACTGCTGTCTAACGTCATGCGCGGGGCCCGCGACGCGGCCAGCGCGCGGACGTTGATGCGCGACGCCTTTTCCGGTGAACCGTGGGGAGACCGCCTCCGGGACGGTGAGATGACGAGGATGGGGCCGGAGCGCGGCCTGTCTCGGGGCGAGGAGCTGTATGTCTGCGCGATCCGGGCGTTGGCCGCGCGGCCCGGAATACTGATTCTCGACGACGTCTTGGGGAATATCGACGCCGGCCTACGCGACCGACTCCTCAGTCTTGTGGAGGACCTCGGCTGCATGCTGCTGATCTTCGGGCCGGAGCGAATGGACCTTCAGGGCCATGTCGCAACGGGATACCGCATTCGCCGCTTGAAAGGGAGCGTACCGACATACATTCTGGACGGCACCGGTTCCGCGTGATCCGCGCCGGGTGGGGCCCGCCCGACGACCGCCGGGTATTATGGACAGCCGTCCTCGCCGTCCTGGTGAGTCTCGCGTTCGTACTGTCTCTGTGGCTGGTGCGGATCGACGGTACCATCAGCCTGGCCCATGCACTGTTCGCCGAGAATACTGCGGCGCATCAGAGGTAACACGAGCGCACCGTTGACCAGCCGCCCTCGCCCCCTGACGGATCGCCGTGCGCCTCGTGAGCGAACTCCGACCTGGCATGACCTCCGTCTCGATCTCGGCCGCACCCCGTTCCGCAACCACAGAGGGGAGACTGCCCTTTGGTCACGCGTCGACGCCGTCGATGAGCACCTTGCGGCGCCACTTGGGAGACCACACCACGTGGTACTCGCAGGAGGACACCCCGTCGTGGTTCAACCGTAGCGCCTTCCTCATGTTCGTCTCCGAGCCACTATGGATGCCCCTCTGGGCTGGGTTGGGTTGGGCTAAGATCGAACCGCATCCGCCACCCGCAGCGGCGCGCGCCCCCCCACGGACCGGGCCTGGGAGCAAAGGGCGCGGTAGGCGGCGACCGTGTCGGCCAGGCGGCCCAGGTGGCGGTGCAGATTGACCCTGCCATCCATGGCCCCAAGTACGAGCGGTTCCACGCTGCACACCGCCCGCCGCCACGCCGGCCACCCGGGCAGGCGACGCAGTCCTCCCGAGTGCACCGCATCCCAACCCTCGACCAGGTAGGGCTCGGAACGGCCCACGCAGCCGTGATCGCGCACCAGGACCAGCGCCAGGGGGAGCAGCGGCAGGCGGTCCCCGCAGCCGGCGGCGGCGTTGGAACCGGTCCGGATCAGGCGGGCCCGCACCCAGGCATCCAGGCCGCAGACACCCAGACACGGATCGGCGGGAATCCAGTCTCCGGATTCCGTACCGATCTCCAGCCAGCGGTATTCGCCGTGGCGAGACCCGTTCAGCGAGGCCCGGTCCCCGCGCCGCTGCACCTCGCGCGCCGCAAAGGCCCCCCGCAGGGCATTGGGCGCCAGCAGGCCCACCTCGAAGACCGTTCGCACGACGATCCCTTGGGTTTCACAGAGTCCCCACAGGACATGGTTGATGTCGCCACACGAGCCGAAACCATCGGCCAGCACGCGGGACACCGAGCGGGGCAGACCGACCTTCGATTCCATCCAAACGACGTGGCCATGCACCCACCGTACCAGCGCCGCCGCCTTGGCGACCACACCGTCGGCGTCCCCGGCCACCTCGGCCGCGATTCGCGCCACCACATCCCCCACGGTCTCCACCATCCACACGTACGCACGTCTGGACCCCGGCGGCCGCCCGCAGGCGGCGTGGGCACGTGTTCTATCCCGTCAAGCCCAATCCCTGCCCCTTGGGCCCGTCGTGTTATAACAGCGGGGGGTCGCCGGGAACTGGTCCGGCGTTCGGTTACCGGGGTGAACCGCCATCCGTCGGCGTTCACACGGGCGCCGTTGCGGGGGCTGAGCGCGACGAACGACGGCGCAGGCGGCGGCCGGAGCCCGCAAGGATATACAGGGCACCAAACAGCAACAGGCCGTCCAGCGCGTCACCGGCCCGCAGCACCGGATCGGCGCCGGCCAGCGCGAAAATCGTAGCGCGCACGCCTTCGAGCAGGTAGATCGCGGCGATCGCCCGTCCGATCGGGGGCAGGCGAGAGCCGCACAGCCAGCCCCCCCCATACATCAGCGCCAAACAAGCACCCACCAAGACCGTCACCCCGGTGCCGCTTGCGTCATACGCCAGGCCGGCCAGCAACGTGGACAACGAACCGCAGGCAAAGACAGGCTGAAGGCGGTCGCGCGCCCCCATCCCCGAGGCGCACCACGTCCAAGGCGATCAGCAGCACATCCGCCACGGCAAACCCGCCCGATCCATGGCACGCAACCACATCCGCGAACCACCCGCCTCCGGCACCGACCCGCTCGGGCCGCATCGCCGCCCATCTATCCATCGGCCCGTCCGTCCCGACAGACCGGCATGCACCGGCGGCCCGCCACCGCCCCTGCCCCACGGCGGAGGCCACCTCCAGGCCGCGGCCAACGGGACCGCCCCGCACCGAGACCCTGCTTCGGTGGCCGCACCAAGGCACGGTCTGGGTACCCGGTTCCCCCGCCGCGGGGCCCCGGGCTGCGGGGTCGGGCCGATGGCATCCGCGGAGCGTTTGTCCCGGAGCAGCCGGGTCGTATCGAGAGGAACCCCTCGTGGCCAGGGCGAATCCCCCGGACGCGGATGGCCAAGCCCCCACAGGCGCGCATGCCAAGCCGCCCGGGCCCCGCCCGCATCACCCGTGTACACGCGCGCAAGGAGGGTTCGTGTGGCCGCATCGCCTGCTGCCGCGCGTGTGCGGCCGGCCACCGCGGCAGACTTCACGGCCGTCGCCGCCCTGCTGGGCGAACTGGGCCGCCCGGCGTTGACTGCGGACACCACCGCTGGCGCACGACGCGTCTATGAGCGGCAACTGGCACGACCGGGGACCGCCGCCCATGTGGCGGAAATCGACGGGGTCGTGGTCGGTTTCATGTCGTTTGAGCTCCGCGAGCGCCTGAACCGTACGCAACTTCAGGCATGGGTTCCAGACCTGATCGTCACCACCCCCCATCGCGGCCGCGGAATCGGCAAGGCGCTCCTGTCCCAGGCGATCGCCATGGCTCAGGCCCAGGGGTGCTGGAGCATGACCCTTGAGTCGGGCCGCAGCCGCCACGCCGCCCACCAGCTCTACCGCTCGCTCGGTCTGGTGGCCGAAGGCGAATACTTCATCCGCTATCTGTAGGCGGGCAGGCGCGGGCGTCCGGCCGAGGGCACCCTGCCGTCCGCTGGGTCGTGGCATTCAGGCGGGGCAACGGGCGGTCAGTTCGGCGCCCAGACGTTCCGCCACGTCGGACGGAACCGGACCCACCAAGCCTTCCAGGCAGAGCACGGCCGCCCCGCCGACCGGAGGCAGGACGGGCTCCCTGAGTTCCAACCGGGAGCCCGGCACCGTCAGCCCCGCCTCGATACCACGGCGCATCACCCCGCTGCGAATGACGCCGCCGATCAGCACCACCGGTATGCGCTCCGACCGGACGCAATAGCCGACCAGGCGGATACCGCGAACCGCCATCTGCACCGCGTCGGCGCACACCGCCCCGGCGAGCGGCACGCCGAGCTCGGCCGCCGCGGTCACAAGCGGTGCCAACGCCGCCAGTTCAGACGGACGCGCCTTTCCCTGCCAAAGCGCCTCGCGCAGGGCCGCGCGATCCCCGACCCCCAGGGAAACGAACATCGCTTCCACCAACGGCGCGTCGTCGGCGCCGTCCTCCTCGGCGCCGACGCGGGCCAGGAACTGCCGCACCAACGCCACGGCACCCAGGGCACCACCACTTCCCAACTGCCAGGTGAGCACCTCGCGCCCGGTCTCCGTGACGGCCGAGGTGACCATGCCGGTGCCGGCGATGGCCACCACCCCCGGATCTCCCAGCAAGGACCCTCGTTGTGCCGCCACCCGGTCGTTCACGCACGTCACCGCAGATGTCCATCCGACGGATGCCAGCGCGTCCCGCACCCAGCGCCCATCCTCCGGCCGCTGCACCCCGGCGATGGCGGCGACCACGCCCCGGACCGCCCGCGGCTCGTGCCCAACGTCGGCGAAGGCGTCCCGGACCGCGCCAAGCAGGTGATCCCGGCACGCTTCCTGCGGCAACCACTCCGGATTGCATCCGCCGGATTCGGCAAAACCGCGCAGATGGCCGCCGCCGTCCACCACGGCCACGCGCGTGCGACTGCCCCCACCGTCGACACCAACAAAGCAGGCGCTCATGAACGCGCGGCGGGCAGACCGCCACCTTCAGGCGACGGAACCATTTCCGCTTCCCTCCCCGTTTCGCCGGTTGCGGACAGACGAACGTCCTGGGCCGCACCGGGGACGCCGCAAGAGCGTAAACGTTCGCGGCGCACAGGAGAGCACACGTCCAGCCGCCGGCGCGGCCCTACCAACGTCCCCCAGCCCAGACGCGCGACGCGCGGGACGGACACGCCTCGGCCGCCGACCGCGCGCCGTCCCGGCCCACGCCCGGCGGCCGGCCCCTGATCGGGGGACTTGGCGCGCGTGTTCGGTGGGTCGGTGCCAAGACGACCCCAGTCTTTGGCGATCCATGCGTGTTTTTCCATCACGTTTGGCGGGAGTAGGTGGGAATCGAACCCACCGGGGACGCACGCGCCCCCCACCGATTTTGAAGACCGGGGGCGACACCAGTCTTCCTGCTACTCCCGCGCGCATGATAGCCTCGACGGCACGGCGGCGCAAGGGCGGAGGGACATCGGTGCGGGGCACGAAACGAAGGCAGCCGCCGGCACGGCGGCCCGACCTGCGCGATCAACTCGGACTGCGCATCGGCTGGGTGCGGGTCTGGCTGCGGTTGGCCACGATCGGCCTCGCACTCTGGCTCACCGGCGCATCCCTCCTGATGTGGCGGCCGCTGCAATGGGCCGTGCCGCCGTTTTTCTACGGCGGTCTGCTGCTCATGCCGGCCGGCGGTCTGGCCGCACTTCTGGCGTGGATCTCCCCATACCCTCGGGAGGCGCCCGCTCCCTGCCCATACTGCGGCACCCCGATCGGCGTCCTTCGTCTGTGGTGGCGCCAGCCGCTCACCTGTCCGCACTGTCGCCGCCCCCTGTGGCTGGAGGGCGGCACCCTGAACCGCCGCAACTGACCGACTGCGGCAGGGGGCCGGCCCCCTGGCCGCCAAGAGCAGGGCAGCGGGGGGATGCACGGTGCTGCGGGTGGCGGTGGCGGGGGCCGGGTTCATGGGGGAAACGCATGCGATCCGCTGGGCCGCGCTGCCCGATGTCCGGGTGGTGGCCGTCTATTCGCGCACGGCCGCGCGGGCCCAGGCCCTGGCCGAACGCGTCGGGGCCGAGGCGGTCACGGATCTGGACCGCCTGCTGCAGGTGCCCGCCGATGTCGTGGACGTCTGCCTGCCGACCGACCGGCACTGCACAACCGCGCTCGCGGCCTTTGCGGCCGGCCGCCAGGTCGTCTGCGAAAAGCCCATCGCCCTCACGGTCGAAGACGGCCAACGCATGGTCGACGCGGCGCGGTCCGCCGGGCGGCTCCTGCTGGTGGCCCACGTCGTACGCTTCTGGCCGGAGTACGTGCGTCTGCGGGAGATGGTGCACCAGGGCGCCATCGGTACGCCCACATCGGCGCTCGCCCTGCGGCTGCAGGAAGGACCCGGACCGGACCCCGATCCGGCACCGCGCCGCGTGGTCAACGGCGGGCCGGTCGTCGATCTGCAGATCCACGATGACGACTATCTGGCCTGGCTGCTTGGAACGCCGCACCGCGTCGCGGCCTGCGGGCGGGACCGCCACGTCTTCACCAGC
>JAJZWQ010000102.1 GCA_021846605.1 Bacillota bacterium
CTCATGCGCAACCTGCACCTGCTCCCACCCGCCCCCAGCGGTTAACCACAGGACAGACTGCCCGCAACCCGTTCTCGCCCAAGGGATCCGACCCACAAGACTCGAATAACTAGGAAACTGCCGCTAGCGTGGAAGTTGACGACCCGATGCCCGTCCTTAGCCGTCCGCCACCTGGCCGCCTGGTTCACTTCCGCCGCTGCGGCGGTGGGGTGCTGCGGTGAGAAGGACTTTATTGTTCGCGGAACGACATCGCCGGGGGGACACTCGCAGCCCGTGAACAACTTGCATTGGCCTATGGCTGATCGCACCATACGGCATTTGTAGCCCGTCGAGCATGTGGCAGCGAACGACTTTATTGTCGGTCCACACCGCCGCCCGCGGTGAAGGCGGTTTCGCCCTGGGCACCTGGCGGGATCGGGCCCCTGCCCGCACCCGTGCGGGGCTTCGCGCTCTGGTCGCGCCCAGGGGCCGTCGATCCGGTCGGTTCCGCATCTGGAGCGTGTGGCGGCGGGGTGGAGGTGGAATCTGGGTCTCCCGCCGCCGCTTGGGGGTCGCCTGCCTTCGCCGGTGGGGCCGCGGGCCCCCGGCCGGCCGCCGGTCGTCACCATTCGCAGGACGGACGGCTAGCGGACCGTCATCGTGCCCTTCATCCAGCCGCTCGTGGACATGGGTCCGCCCCAACCGCCGGTTCCCGTGCCGCAGGCCGCCATGCACTGCCAGCCGTGCGTGCCCGGGGCGCCGCTGTCGAACCGGACCCGGACGACGCTGAGCGGCGGGATGGGGATGTTCAAGCCGGTGTCGGCCATGGTGATGGTGTGCGAGACGTTCTTGGGGTCTATGGCGTGGACCGTCTGCTGCTTGGCGCTTGGGAGCTGGTTCACCAAGGGCGCGACGGTCATGGTGCCGCCGACGGTGCCCTTGACCTTCTCATAACCGGCTGGAACGGTTGCGGGGCCGTCGTCGAAGCAGCGGATCTCGCACTCGATGGTGGTGTGTGCCGGTACGGTGAAGTCGGCCGGCGCCATTTGCGGGAACCCTTTCTTGCCGAGCATCTTTCCGGTGAGAATCGTCAGATACAACCAGGAGCTGCCCCCGCTTGGTGTCGCCGTGCCGCCGCTGCCTCCAGTCGTTGCGGCGGAAGCGTGCGGCGCGGATGCGGCCCCGCAGGCGGAAAGCAGGGCGGTGGCGGCCAGTGCGCTTCCGCCCACCAGGAGCCGGCGACGTGTCGCGTGTCCACCCGCATCGTCCATGGGTCAGACCTCCCTGGAGACCGTCTTACTGCTTTAGAGAAACCGCCCATCATGATGGCTCGGGCGCGCGGCGTCGGATAGGGTCGATGGTGCCGCGGCGTGCGGTGTGAGGGACGCAAGGCGTGGGGCCGATTGCCGGCGGCCGGGGATTGTCCCCTGGCCGGAGATCAACGGTCCGAGGGCGTTGCGCATGGGGCGGATGGCGGTGCGCGGCGGGGCGATCGGCCTGCTCGACGCGGTCGATGCGGCGAGGGTCCGCGCTCTTGCCTGAGCCTACGCGGGTGCGCCCCACGAGCCTCCAGGGGGCGTCTGGTCCGGGGTGGGGTCCATTCGTCCCGAGGCGCACGGTCCTACGGCGCGGAGGGCCAACCGCCACCGCGATGGGGGGGGGCGTCGGTCGGGAGACGCCGACGCCCCCTCCGCAGTCCGCCTGGGTCTTGCCCATATTCAAGGGGCACTGCCCGCCCGTCGAGGTTGTCGGCGGCACCCGGAGCGCGGCGCCGTGCGGAAACCGGCGGGCGACCCCGGCGAAGCGCGCGAGCGCTGCTTCGACCCGCCCCGGCCGGAACGGGTTGCGGCCACGCGAGCGCAGGGATGGACGGCGTGCGGCGGCTCGCGTCACCCGCCGCGGGTGTCCGTGACCACCGGCGGGGTGCGATGCGGGTATACAATGGCGGCTGTGCGGCTGCCGGCGGCGGACGCACGTGTGCGAGGGAGGCGAATCGATGGATGCGACGACACTGAAGCGGGACGTCATCCGCGCCCTGTCGCGTTGCCAACTCTCCGGTTGCGAGGGCGGTCCGCTGAAGTCGGGTCTGGTGCTGGATGTCTTGGTCTCTGGTCAGGACGGCGCCGTCGCGGTCCTGTTGGTCGACCGGATCGGCGGCCCGAAGGGGGCCCCGGTGCCCGCCGCCTGGGAGGAGATCATCCAGGCGACGGTCGCCGCGGTGCCGGGCATCGGTCCGGTTACGGTGGAGCAGCGCCCGGCCGGATCGGTACCGCCGTCCGTCTCCGCCCACGCGGCGAGCCAGCGTCCGGTGGTGGACGTCGGCACGGCGCGGGTGATCGCCGTGGTCAGCGGCAAGGGCGGGGTCGGCAAGTCGACGGTCACCGCGAACTTGGCGGCGGCGCTCGTCGATCTCGGATACAAGGTGGGCGCCGTGGATGCGGATATCTATGGCTTCAGCCTGCCTACCCTCCTGGGTGCGAGCGCCGCCCCCGGCCTCACGCCGGACAAGCGCTGGATTCCGGCCCCGGCGTCCGGCGTGGCCCTGCTGTCGATGGACTTTTTCGCCGGTCCCACGGGCGAGGCGGTGATCTGGCGTGGGCCGATGCTGGGCAAGGCCCTGAAGGACTTCCTGGTACGACCGCTGTGGGGTGATCTGGACTTCCTCGTTCTTGACCTGCCGCCGGGGACCGGGGACGTTGCGTTGGATGTCCACGAGATGCTGCCGACCTGCCAGGAGATCGTCGTGACCACGCCCGACCCCCTGGCCGCCCGCGTGGCGATCCGCGCCGGCCTGATGGCGCAAAAGACCGACCACACGGTGCTGGGTGTCGTGGAGAACATGACCAGTCTGCGCTGCCCGCATGGGGAGGAACTGCGCCCGTTTGGGGAGGGCGGCGGAGACCTCGTCGCGCGCGGGCTGGGGGTGCCGGTGCTCAGCCGCGTGCCGCTGGGTGGGGCGGTGCGCCCGGGCACCGGGCTCTACACCCCGGACAGCGAGCCGGGGCGGGCGTTGCGCGCCCTGGCCGAGGCGGTGGCCGCGCTGCCGGCGCCGCAGGCGTCAGCGTCCGCCGCGGCGCCCACGCCCTGCTGATGCGTCCCGCCGGAATCCCGGGTGCACTGGAGTCTGCGCGCCGGCACGCCGGTCGCCGTGGATCCGGGGGCACCCGGGGTTGCCGGGGGCGGCGCAGGCCGGCCAGGTTACCGTCGGCGTCCGAAGCCTCAAGCATCAGGAGAGCCAGGTGGTGCGGTCCGCGGCGGCCTGGGGCGCCGGACGTGGCGGCACTTGCGCGGCAATGCCCAGGGGGCACAGCACCACCAGGCGCTCACCCGTCTCGATGCCCAGCAGCCGCAGCGTCTGGTCATCCCGCGTCACGGTCCCGGTGTTCCAGCGGCCGGCGATGCCGCGGGCCCAGAGGGCGAGCAGCGCGTGATCGGCCGCCAGGGCACAGGCCGCGTAGTCTTCTTCCGCGACGAACCGGTCTGCGGCCACGCGCTGCACCACCACGAGCAGGACGGCCGCGTTGTTCATCTCGGCGCGGGCGCGCTCCCCGACGGCGATGGCCTCCGGGCTTTCGGGTCGGGGATGGGCCGCCTGTTTCAGTTGGCCGGCGCGGTCGGCGAGTTGCCGCTGGGTGTCACCCCGCGCGACGATGAAGCGCCACGGTTCGGTGCGGCGGTGGTTGGGCGCCCAGACGGCGGCCTCCAGCGCCGCGCGCAGATCGTCGTCCGCTATGGGCGTATCGCCGAAGACGCGCACGGAACGGCGTTCGGTCAGCAGATGGTCGATGGTGTCTACCGGTATGGCTTGAATGGGGCATCCCTCCCAGGGCGGCGGGCCGCCCCCACCTGTTTTCCCTTTCGGGTGCTCCCTTCCTGCGCCGCCGGTTCCGGCGCGGGTTCAGGACCCGGCGCCCTGGTACTGGGCGACCGCGCGCAGCCAGACCAGCCACGCCAGCCCGGCGCAGGTCAACCCGACCGGCAGCACAAAGAGCCCCGCGGCGGCGGGCAGGAAGGCGCCCCGGGTGGTTTCGTGCAGCAGCCAGGCCGCGGGGTAGAAGTTCATAAACGCAAAGGGCAGGATGAAGGTCATGGCGGCCTGCAGCGGCTTGGCGAAGATGTTCGCCGGATAGACGATGTAGCGCTCCTCCAGCACCATGGCCAGCCAGGAGAGTTCGCCGGTATCCACCAACCAAAAGCCGGTGGCGGCCACCAACAACTCGACCGCGAAGGCGATCAGTGCCCCCCCGACGATGGTCAGCAGCAGCACGGCCACGTGTGGCGCGGTCCACCGCAAATGCACCATGGCGGCGGTCAGCCCAAAAAAGAGGATGCCCACGACCAAGTCGTGGCCGGGTTGGGGGTCGGGGATCGCCAGGGCCTGCAGCAGCGGCGGTTTGGGACGCAGCAGGAAGCGGTCGAACGTGCCTTGGCGGATGTGCGTCGGAACCTGCTTCACCGGACGGAACAGCAGCAGGTATACGCCGTGGGACAACAGTCGGAGCGCAAACAGGAAGAGCAGGGCGGGAAGCGGCCAGCCGCCCAGGCGGTGGAAGCGGCTCAGCAGCACGTAGATGGTACCGACGCCCACAAGCTGATACAGCAGGGTGTAGGCGGTGCCCACCGCGAAGTCGTACGGATACTGCGCAAAGGCCCGCACATTGAGCCACCAGGCCCGGGCGAAGTAGCGCAGGAGCGACGCCAAGGCGGTCACCCCCCCTGGATGACCAGTTTGCGGACGGCGCGCGACCAGACCCAGGCGGCGGTCAGACCGACGCCCGCCGTCCAGACGGCCTGGCGCGCGAGGGCCTGCCAACCGGCGGTGCCCCCCAGGTGTCCCAGGTAGAACAGGATGGGCAGGTTGATCAGGCCCTGGAAGGGCAGAAACGCCGCCACGGCACCCAGGACACCCGGAAAGAAGGCCAGCGGCAGCGTCGAGCCAGATAGGAACTGAATCACAAACAGGCTGCCGCCGATCAGGCCGCGGCCTTCCAGGGTCCAAAAGCAGAGGCTTCCCAGCAGCAGCATCAGCACCCGCACCAGCACCGCCGCCAGGATGACCGCCAGCACGAATTGGAACGCCTGCGGGGCGGCGGGCGGCAGCGGCCGCAGCAGGGGCACGCCCACCAGCCCGATCAGCGCCAGCATGGGAAGGGCGAAGACCTTGTTGCCGAAGTCCTGTGCCAACAGGGCCACCGGTACGGGCACCGGGCGGAGGAATTCCATGGCGATGGTGCCCTCGCGGATTCCCTCCCGCAGGGTCCACGTCACGTTGGAGCCGGTCAGCAACTGGATGGCCAGCGACACGAGGGTGTAGGTGAACAGGGCCCGGAGGCTCATGCCGTCCACCACGAGGCCGGGCCGACCCTGATACAGCGCCAACCACAGTGAGAGCGGCACACCGAGGTTGAAGGCCAGGGCGATGAAATCCAAGACCAGCGCCGAGCGGTAGGCCCCGAACGACGCCAGTCCCAAACGGAAGCTGCCCGCCACGGCGCGCAGCCAAGTCCTGGGCCCGGTACGGCGCAACGGCACGGCCGCGTGTGGCACATCCGGGCCCCCTCTTGGCCGCCCGCCGGGCCGGTTCAGCGGCTGGCGGGCACGGTGGGTAGCGGCGGCGTCCGCGTCTGGTACACGCGCCGCACGCTGTCTTCCAGCGCCGGCTCTTCCAGGGCGAAGTCGGCCACGGCATGGCGGGAAAGGAGCTCGCCCATCAATGCGGGGGCATCGACCCCTTCCTCCAGGGGGATGCGCACCCGGTTTTCCTCCTGCGCGCAGGCCACACCGGCGCCGAGACGGACCGGCTCGGCGTGGCGCAGCGTCACCACCAACACCCGCGGGCCACCGTAGCGGCGGCGGAAGCTGGCCTGCGAGCCGTCGTAGACGACGCGTCCGCCGTCGACCACGAGGATCCGGTCGCACAGCGCCTCCACATCGGCAAGGTCATGGCTGGTCAAAAAGACCGTCACGCCGAGGTTGCGGTGCGCGTCTTGCAGCATGCGGCGCAGTTGGTCTTTGGCGACCAGGTCGAGTCCGATCGTCGGCTCGTCCAGAAAGAGGATGCGCGGTCGGTGGATCAGGCTGGCCGCCAGGTCGCCGCGCATCCGCTGTCCCAGGGAGAGCTGGCGGACCGGCACGCGCAGGAACGGTTCCAGGTCGAGCGCCGCGGTGAGTTCGGCCAGAGAGCGCCGGAAGGCGTCGGGCGGAAGGTCATAGACATACTGGAGGAAGTCGAGGCTGTCGGCCAACGGCAGGTCCCACTGCAACTGGCTGCGCTGGCCGAAGACCACCCCGATGCCGCGCACGTACGCCAGGCGGTCCTTCCAAGGGACCAAGCCGCCGACCCGGACGCTCCCCGATGTGGGAACCAGGATGCCCGTCAGGCACTTGACGGTGGTCGACTTGCCGGCACCGTTGGGGCCGATGTAGCCGACGGCCTCACCCGCTTCAATGGTGAAACCGACATCCGTCAGGGCCGCGGTCTCCTCGTAGGAGCGCGTCGTGATCCAGCGCAGGCCCGCCAACGAACCCTTCGGGCGCACGCGCCGGCGGAAGGTCTTGGTGAGGTGCGCGACCTCGATGAACGCCACGGGGAACCCCTCCCCGGGGGACCGACGGTATCCGGCGGTTCGTCGCGCTGCGCCCTGAGCCCTGTTGCGCCGGCGCGGACGGGAGGGCGCCGGGCGCGTCGCGGGCCCGGCGCGGCGGGGGCCTGCCGACGCGACGGCGGGACGAGCGTGGGGATCGCACGGGCGGAAGTTCGATCCCTGGCGCCCGCCGTGATCCCGCTCCGAGTTGGGCGCTTCGCATGCCGCGCCCGTGTCCCATGCCGAAGGTGGCGATGGCGAACGGCTGCGCTCGGCAGGGCAGGTGGCAAAGCTCCTCCGGGGCTCCGTCCACCGGATGCGACGCGATGCGGTGGGGGCGTGGCTTCGCAGGCGCCCTGTTGACGGCCGTCACGGACCCGCGCGCTGCTCTTGCGCGGGCGAAGTCGGCGCCCCGCACCCCAGGCGCCAGCGGTCCAACGGGATGCCGCCAGGCCATCAGCCCCGCGTCCAGGTGGTGCTCCCAGGCGGCAGCTGCCAACGGTCCGGCCCCATCGTGGCGGTGAGGCTGCCGCTGCGCCGGAGTGTGAGCCCTCCGGAGTTACGGATGGAGGCCTGAACGGGATATGCGCCCGGGGAGTTGCGGCAGGGCGATGGATTTCCAGCGGCGGGCGCCATCTGGAGAAACGAGCCGGGCTCGCCGACACAGACGCCGACCCGCGGTCCCGGGTGGCCTGCCGCCACCACCCAAACGGGTCACGGTGTGGGCTGCCGGGCCGAAGTGGCCCTCCTTTGGCATGGCACCTGGGGGCCGCCAGTCGACGCGGCGGGGGCGCCCGTGCCAGAAGGTTCGATCCGTGTATCCACCGGCCGGCGGTGTTGATATGGCAGGCATTGCACAGCCTCGGCTTCAAGGCATACAATCCCACTGGGCGATGGAGCACCGCCTGGCTCGAAGGCCAAACCGCCTGTGCGCTGATGGCTCCTGGCTTAAGGCCGGGGGCTTTTTTCGTCTCTTGACCGCGAGGGAGGAAGGGGGTGCGATCATGCAGGCGGAGCACGCTCACGGCCCGAGTGATCGTCCGGCGGCGGCGGCCGGAACCTGTCCTGCCTGTGTGGTGGGGCGTACTGCGGCCGACCGGGTGGTGGCGGGGCTTGCCGCGGCGCAGGGGGCATTGCCCGCCTTGTGTGCCCGGCACGGTGCGTTTCTTGGGCAACAGGCGCCGCGGGAGTGGCTGGAGCGGTTGGCGGCCCGGGAGGCGAGCAACTGGGTCGAGGGCCGTGTGCCATGGCGGATTGAGCCTTGCTTGGCTTGCGAGGCCGCAACGGCGGCGGCTGCGGCGTTTGCCGCCACCCTCGCCGGATCCCCAGAGGGCGAGAACTCGGATGTTTGCTGGCGCCATCTGCGGGCGGCTCTGGTCGCGGCGGGCCGGCACGCCGCAAGGACATCCCTGGCACGCGCCGTTCGAAGCCAGCTTGAGGCCCTGGCCGTCGATTTGGAGCGGTATTCGCTGCTGCTGGACTATCATTATCGCGACCTGCCGCGCGGCCCGGAACAGGAAGCCTGGCGCCGTGCCCTGCTGCGTTTCTGGCCGCCCGAGTCGCTTGCCGCCACCCCGTCGGTGGTGGCGAGTCGACCGGTGCGGGTGCCGGACGGCGTGGACGACGTCGGCCTGGTCCACGCCTTGTTCCTGCTCGCGCCCGGTGGTTGTCCCGTCTGCGCACAGGCCCGTCGGGCCGCGGCGACGCACCTGCGCTGGTTCTTGCTGGATAACTACAACAGCCTTGCGACCGTGCTGGCCCTGCGCCGCGGCGGGTATTGTTCATCCCACGCCGGGTTGCTGTGGACGCTGCCGGTGGCCCAGCTGAGTGTCACCTTTGAAGCCTTGGTGACGGCGGCGCTCGCGGACTTGCGGGCGGGTGTGCCGCCAGCGGAGACCGATGGCTGTCCGGCGTGCCGCGCGGCCGATAACGCGGCGGACGTGGCGGTGGCGGACCTGCAGGCCCTCTGGCGGGTCGCCTGGGGGCGCGGGGCGCTGGCCGCCGGTCCGACCCTGTGCCGGCGGCATGCGCTCTTGTGGCTACACGGCTTCCACGGACCGGGACGGGTGGATGCGGCCCAGGCCTGGGCCGCCGCGCTGCAGCGATCGCGGGATCGCGGGGCAGCCGCCGTGGTCGATGCCCTGTGGGGCGGCACGTCCGTTCCGCCCGAGCGGGACGCGACGTTCACCTGCGCGACGTAACGATGTCGCACGGACGGCGGTCTGCTGGGATCGCCGGTGACGCAGACGGGAAGGGATGTGGTGTGGGTGGCGGATGAAGGGGCGGCAGACGCGCCGGGGGCGCCTGGGGCCTGGCGCACGGCGGATGTCTGGCGGATCGCCATGTCGGCGTTCTGCGCCGATTTGGGTTATCAGGCGGTGCTGGCGGTCTTTCCGCTCTTCTTGGTCCTGCGACTGCATGCGCCGGTGGCGCTCTTTGGGCTGGCCACCGCGGTCGCTTACGGACCGGGTGCCCTGGCCGGCTACATCGGCGGCCGGGTGGGGGACCGGGTGGGACGCAAGCGCACGGCGGTTTGGGGCAACGCCTTCATACCGCTGCTGTCGCTGATCGGTCTGGCGGCGGCGCCGGTGGAGGCCGTTGCCCTCTTGGCCCTGGGCTGGTGGGCGCGCAACTTCCGGTCGGCCCCGCGGCGGGCCATGCTGACCGAGATCGTGGCGCCGGCCGATCGGGGCAAGGCGTTCGGCTTTCTGCATGCGCTGGACATCGGTGGCGGCACCCTGGCGGCGGTGTATGCGTTTGCGCTGGTGGCCCTGCTCGCGGCCCCCTACCGCCTGGTGCTGCTGCTTACGTTGGTCCCGCTGATCGCTTCGACCGTTGTGTTGGCGTTTGTGCGCGCCGGCAGGCGGCCGGCCGCACCGTCCCCGGCCGCAGGCGAGGCGCCCCCGACCAAGGCCGGCGACATGGCGGTGTATCGGGGTGTGCTGGTGGCCACGGCGCTGTATGGTTTCAGTTCCTATAGTGCGGGCTTCCCGATCCTGACGGTGGCACAGGGGACGCACAGCCCTGCCCTGGGCGTGCTGTCCTACGTGCTGTTTCTCGGGGTGTCCGCCCTGACCGGTCTGTGGGCGGGGCGGCGGTGGGGGGACAGCGTGCGCGGGCTGGCGCTGGCCGGCTACGGAGCGGCCGCCCTGGGCTCGGCGGGGATCGCCCTCTCCTACGCCCTGCACCTCGGGGTCGCGGGGTTGTATGTGTCGATGGCGATCCTAGGCTTTGCGCTCGGGGTGGTGGAGACGCTGGAGCCGACCCTGATCGCCCGTTTGGCTCCGGCGGCCAAGACCAGCGGCGGCATGGGCTCATTGACCGCGTCCCGCAGCGTCGGACTGTTTGTCGCCAACATCGTGTTGGGCCTGCTGTATGCGCTGAGCCCCGTCTACTCCTACGCGTACGCCACCGCGGTGGCCGTTGCGGCCGTCGTCGTTTTGCTGGGGGTGCGGGCGCGCGTCGGGCGCCTGGCGGCCACATGACGCGCCGGGTGGGTCGATTCCATCCGGTCCGGGGCGGGAGATGGGGTGCCCGTGCAGCCGTTTGAGGCATCGGCCACGTACCAGGACCTCCAGCGATTCCTCGACGAAGCGGGCTGCGCGGTCTGTCAGGCCATGGCCCAGGCGGAGCGACGCTACTTTGACGCCCTGCTGTATGAGAACGTCCTTTCTCCACCGGTGCACCTGCGGCTGCGCGCCAGCAACGGCTTTTGCGGGCGGCACCTGGAGACCCTGGTCGCGCTGCGCGACCCCATGGCGACGGCGATCCTCTATGCCGGGGTGCTGGACGAACGGCGGCACTTGCTGGCGCGGTGGCGGCATGGCAACCGCTCCATTACCCGGACCGTGGCCGTCGCGGCGCAATTGACGACCATCGGCTTGCGCTGCCCGGCCTGCGAGGCTGAAGGCGAGGCCGGAAAGCGGTCCTGCGAGGTCTTGGCCGCCGGCCTGGATACTGGAACCCTCCGTGCGGATTGGCGGCGGTCGGTCGGATTGTGCTGGCCGCACTTCGTTCAGACGCGGGCGCTCTGCCATGCCGGCCGGCGGGAGTTGGAAGACCACGAATCCGAGGTGTTGGACCGCCTTGCCGCGGACGTGGACACCCTGGTCCGCAGCTTTGACTACCGCTGGCAGGGGGTGCGGACTTCCGCGGTCGAGGCGGCATGGCGCCGGGTGGTGGCGACGGTGGCCGGCCGCTTTCAGGGCGGCCTGCCGCATCCACCGCACCCCCGGCCCCCCAAAGACCGTCTGCAGGACGGAGGCCAGGGGGATGTTCCGTAGGTCGTCTCGGTCGGCCGATCGTGCAACCTTTGAGTGCCATCCCACGGGCGGTCTGCGTTTCCCTCAGGAAGTGGGGCGGCAAAGCGGTAGCCGCGACTGGACGAAGCGCACAAAGGCGTCGGCCGCAGGTGCCAGCCGCCTCGGGTGGTAGACGAGGACGACCCGGCGCAGCAGCGGCAGGTCGCGGAGGCGGACCGTCGCGATCCCGTGGGATTCGGCGTCCGCCATAGCCAGCCCGGAGACGAAGCCGATGCCGTGTCCGGCGGCGACGGCGGAAAGCAGGGCCTGCGGGCTGGAGACCTCCAGCGCGATGCGATGGGGGGGCAGGGCGGCGCCCGCGGCGGCGAGCACGCTGCGGACGGTGGCCTCGGTGCCGGAGCCCGACTCGCGGGCGACGAACACCTCGTCGGTGAGGTCCTGGGGCTCGATCTGGCCTCGGTTTGCCAGCGGGTGGCGCGCGGGGACCGCCAGAACGATTTCTTCTTCGGCGACCGCGATCGGGTGCAGGGTGGTGCCCCGTGGCGGCCGGCCGAGAAAGCCGACATCGCAGTGGCGGGTGCGCACGCACTCCTCGACGCTGTCCGAGTTCATGACGTGCATCTGAGCGCGCACGCCGGCGTGGTGGTGGCCGAACTCCGCCAGGAGGGCGGGTACGAGATGCTCGCCGGGGGTGGTGCTGGCCGCGACGTGCAGCACCCCGGTGAGGGGTGAGGCGGGCGATGCCGCGCGCAGTTCGTCCCATTCGCGCAGGGTGCGCTCGGCGAAGTCCAGTATCATCAGGCCGTGGCGGGTCGGGGTGGCGGCCGGGCGCAGGCGCTCCAGCAGGGGGATGCCCAATTCCTGTTCCAGGCGGCCGATGCGGCGACTGACCGCGGACTGGCTCAGGCCAAGGGCGTCCGCCGCCAGGGAGAAACTCCCGCGCCGCGCCGTCTCGACAAAGGCGCGCAGGTCTTCGCTGTCCACCGCC
>JAJZWQ010000103.1 GCA_021846605.1 Bacillota bacterium
CCTGTATTGGCATGAGGTTAATCGCCCAATGTTAAGATGCCATCGAGGCCGGGCTCCGCATGCGGCAGCGGCGCTCCGGCCGGGCAGGGATATACTGCACGCGGAGGTGGGCCCATGCGCGGCTTGGGCGGGAGGGCCCTGCCCGTCACCGGCGCCACGGCCTTGCCCGGCCGGGACGGTCCGGCGTTCGCGGTGCCGGAGCGCCACGCGGCGCTGGGCACCCGGATCGTGCCCCCGTTCCCGGAGGGACTCCGGTTGGCCTACTTCGCCATGGGCTGCTTCTGGGGCGCCGAGAGGCTGTTCTGGCGTCTGCCCGGCGTGTACTCGACCGCCGTCGGGTACAGTGGTGGCCTCACGCCCCATCCGACCTACGCCGAAGTCTGTACGGGACGGACGGGGCACGCCGAAACGGTGCAGGTCGTCTTCGATCCGGCGCTGTGCTCCTACGAGGCGCTTTTGAGGACGTTCTTCGAAGGACATGACCCGACGCAGGGCATGCGCCAGGGCAATGACATCGGCACGCAGTACCGGTCCGCCATCTTCACGGTGGGGGCGCAACAGCAGGGCCAAGCCCAGCGGACCCGCGACGCCTATCAGGCGGCCCTGGCGACGACCATACGGCGGCCGATCACGACCCAGATCGTCGCGGCGGGACCCTTCTATTACGCCGAACCAAATCACCAGCAGTATCTGCATACGCAGCCGGACGGCTACTGCGGACTGGGCGGCACCGGCGTCGCCTGCCCCACAGCGGTGGTGGACTGATCCTCGCGCCAGCCGCGGAGTACCGGCATTGCCGGCTCCGGCGGCGTCAGGCGCCGCCCTCGGCGCGTGCGGGCGGGGTGCCAGATTCGCGACGTTGCCCCCACTGGCGCTCCACCAAGGTCAACACGCGCTGGTGCTGCTCCTTCAGCCGGGTCAACTCGTCCGCCAGGCGCAGGGCGACCAGGATCGCTACCTGGGCCTGCGTCATGCGGGGGCTTGCCCTGGCGACCTCCTCCATCTGCGCGTTGACGCTTTGAGACAGCTGCTGCAGGTAGGAAGCCGGTTCCTCCCCGCGCAAGGCGCACTCGACACCGCCGATCCGCACGCTGATCCGCGTCAGGTGACGCTCTCCGCCCGCTCCATCTGTTACGCCCATGCGCGCCCCCCCTCGACACAACCCTCAGGGGCTTCTGCTGGGCGCTGTCGATTCCTGCGCCCGCGCCTGGGCATCCGCCTCCCGCTCCCAGTCGGCGTAGAGCGCCTCCAACTCCGCCTTGGCCCGCTCATAGTCCCGCACCACCTGCGCGGCGACGCCGCCCTCCTGGTAAAGCGCGGGCTCGGCCAACCGGGCGCCCAGCCGCTCGACCGCCTCTTCGGCCGAGGCAATGCGCTGCTCGATGTCGTTGAGGCGCGCCTGGCGGCGCCGCGCCTCGCGGTCGGACCGCGGCGCCGGCCGCGATGGTTTGACCTCCGGGTCTGGGGGTGGGGTGCTCTGGCCTTGGCGGGCGGCCAGGTAGGCGGCGTAGCCGCCGGGGATATCCTCGACGCGTCCATCATGCAACCACCAGACGCGTGTGCACAGGCGTTCCAGGAGGTAGCGATCGTGGCTGACCACCAGGAGGGTCCCGCTGAACCCAGCCAGCGCCTGCTCCAACGCCTCGCGGTTGGGGATGTCCAGGTGGTTGGTCGGCTCGTCGCACAGCAGCACATTGGCGCGCTCCAGCGTCAGGAGACAGAGTAGGAGGCGGTTTCGCTCGCCACCGGAGAGGTCCCCCACGCGGCGGAAGACGGTGTCGCCGCGAAACAAGAACCGCGCCAGGAGGTTGCGGGCCTCGGCGGCCCCCAGTTCGGCGCCGGCGTCCAGCACGTTCTCCAGCACCGTGGCCTCGTCGTCGAGGCCGGCCATGTCCTGGCGGAGCCAGGAGACCTCCACGCCGTGCCCCCAGTAGGCGCCACCGCCGTCCGCCGCTTCCTCGCCGGCCAGGATGCGCAGGAGGGTGGTCTTGCCCGCGCCGTTTTCCCCGACGATGCCCACGCGTTCGCCCCGGCGGACGATCGCCTCCCAGGGCCCGAACAGCCGCCGCCCCCCATAGCCCTTGGCCAGCCCCTCGACGCTCAGGACCTCCCGGCCGCTTGCTCCCCGCGGGTCCAGACGCAGGTCCGAGGCGCGCAACTCGGCCGGTCCCGCGGTTGGCTGGTTCTGGCGCAGGCGGTCCAGGCGGTGCTGCCGGCTGCGCGCCTGGCGCGCGAGGTTGCCGGCGCGGTACCGGTCCACGAACGCCTGCAGCCGCTCCTCCTCAGCCTGCGCGCGCGCCCGTTCCTCTTCCGCCTGGACCGCGCGCTCGGCGCGCAGGCGGACGTAGGCGCTGTAGTTACCGGGATAGCTCTGGACCCCCTGAGGGGTGAGTTCCAGGACGCGCGTGGCCACCCGATCCAGGAAGTAGCGGTCATGCGAGACCAGGAGCAGGGCGCCATCCCAGCGCACCAGGCGCTGCTCCAGCCACTCGATGCCCGCGGCGTCCAGGTGATTGGTCGGCTCGTCGGCCAACAAAAGATCGGGCGCGGACAAGAGGAGTCGGCAGAGCCCGAGGCGGACCCGCTGGCCGCCGGAGAGGCGGTCGACGGGCAACTCCCACAGCTCGGGCGGCAGGCCGAGACCACGCAAGGTGGCTTCGGCCGTATGCTCGCGGTCGTAGCCACCGGCATGCTCAAACCGGGCCTGCAGCTCACCGAAGGCGGCCAGCGTCCCTTCCGGGACGGGACCTTCCGCCATCCGGGCACCGAGTTCGGCCAGTTGGCGCTCTAACTCGGCCAGCTCGCGGAACGCGTCCAGGGCTGCGGCGTGGACGGTGCCCGCCGGGAGTTCCGGGTCCTGCGTCAGGTATCCCGCGCGGGCACCTCGCGCCACGGACACCCGGCCGCGGTCCGGCCGGCTGCGGCCGGCCAGAATCTCCAAGAGGGTGGTTTTTCCCACGCCGTTGGGCCCGACCAGACCGGCACGTTCGCCCCAGGCGAGCGCAAAATCGACACCGGTGAAGACGGTGAAGGCTCCAAAGCCCTTCTCCAGCCCGGTGGCGTTGACGACCGACATGCGTGCCCTCCCGTGTGCGTGTATGCCGCCCTCCGGCACGGCGCGCGTCCCCCGGAGTTCGAAGCCGGGCACCCCGGCGTCCGGGTTCAGTGGGGCCGAAGCTCGCTGGGCCAGGCGGCTGCCGTCCGCGACCAGATGCGGGCACCGGTCGGACCGGACGTCCTGTGGGTGCAGGACCCCGCCCCCCACCTGGCCGGCGACCTGCTGCAGCCCTGGACGATCTGATCCGGGCCTTCGGATACACCCTGCCCGGCTGCTTGGCGCGCAGAGCCAGGGTGGCAGATCTACAGACTACCGCGCTCGGCCGCCACCGGAGCGTATATGGTCGACGCGGGCATGGTCAACGCGGCCCAGGCCTTACCACCGGCCCCGCCTACACGGCAGAGCGACGGCCGCGCTCTGGGACCGAATGACCCAGGGCGGCATTGTTGGCGGGCAGCTCTCCCGGTGGTGGTGGATCGCGGCACGGCGCATGGCGCGCGCGCTGCCGCCCTCAGTAGCCTTGGAGTTGGTCGACGACGTGCCAGAGTGGCTGGCCATCCAGGTAGCGCCGCAGGTTCTGCGCGAAGATGGCGGCGACGCGGTCCTGGTTCTTCGGGCTGGCCCCTGAGGTGTGCTGCGTCAGGATCACGTTGTCCATGGTCCAGAGGGGATCATCGGGCGGCAGCGGATCCGGATCGGTCACGTCCAGGCCCGCGCCGGCCAAGCGTCCGTCGCGCAGTGCTTCCGTCAAGGCACGGCCATCGATCGTCGCGCCCCCGCCCACGTTGTAGACATAGGCGTCCGGCCGGATCAGGGCGAACTCCGGATCGCCGATGAAGCCGCGGGTCCCCTGCGTCAGCGGCAGGGTCACGGCGATGTGGTCGGCCAAGGGCAACTGTTCGCGCAGGCGGTCCACGCCGACGACCAGCGTGGCGCCCTCGCAATCCAACTCGGGACGGCGGCGGAGGCCGATCACGCGCATCCCGACGCCCGCCGCCTTGCGGCAGAGCGTGCCGCCCACGTCGCCCAGCCCGCAGATCAGAAGCGTCTGGCCCTGCAGTTCAAACTTCTCGCGCACGACGCGCTGCCCCACCTGCTCGCGTCTGGCGCGCGCCTCCACCAACTGCGGCATGCGCACGGCAAAGGCGAACATCATCGCCAGCACCAATTCGGCCATGGGCGCCCCCTGGGCGCGTGCGTTCGTAAGGATGACGCCCCGTTCCCGGAACTCCGAGAACAGCAGGTGGGAAACCCCAGAGGTACCCGCCTGCAACCAACGCAAGCGGACGGCCTGGGTCACGGCCTCACGGGGCAGGGCGTTGGCAAGCATGATATCGGCGGCAGCCGCGGCAGCGGCGACCTCGACCGGCTCCTGGCTGAACGTGAAGCGCGCCTCGGGGAATTCGCGCTGCAGGCGGTCCTCCCACGCGGGGCCCACATCGATGGTCACCAGGATGGAAGCGTTCATCCCACACCCCCGTTTGCCCGCTTCGCCCAAGGCCCGGCGGCTCCTCCCGGCGGGTGCGGCACGGGGACGCGCCGGGCGGCCGGCCGCGCTCCCGCCGGGCGCGCCCGTTCTGGCTCAGGCGGGAGGCTGCCTGGTTACCCCCAAGACCCCGACACCGTAATGGTAGACCATCTCGCCGCCTAACCGGCCGGTCAGGGTGACAAACACAGCCGCGGCGAGAACGAAGAGGGCGGAAATGAGGCCACCCTGACCCCGGCCCCACAGCCCCCAGCGCTGGCCCTTCGGAAAGCGCCCGGCCATGTGCGCCAGCCAGGCCGCTCCCGCGCAGAGGCCGGTCAGTATGGCCAATGTCTGATGGCGCTCCAGGATCACGCTTGTGGTTGCGGTCCAATGGACGGATTGCTCCGAGATGAAGCCAGCCGTCATCGTGACGATGATGGCCACACATGAGAGGGTGACGGTCCAGAAGGCGGCGCGCGGCAGGAAGCCCTCCTTGCGCCAGCGCAACGCCAGGAACTCCAGGGGCACGGCGATGTATAGCAGCGCAATCGGGAAATGCAGAATCATGGGGTGGATCGTGGCCGGCAGGCGCTTGGCAAGCGCGCGGGCCACCGTGAACGCGAAAGGCGGCATCTGGAGACTCTCTCCCCTCTTGGTCCTCCCGTCGGGCCAGGTCAGCTTGTCCGACACAAAAGCCAGGTGCACTCTACGCCATCGGCCACGGCTCGGCAATCGGCTCCCAGCTTCGCGCTTGCACCCGCCATCCTTGACTTGCCCCCCGCCTGGACCGTAGAGTACCGGCAAGCTTTGACGGAGCGTGGCCGTGCGCGCAATCGTCCGCAATAGGGAGCCAGGGGGCGGCACATGCCGGCTGGAACCCCCGGGCCGGACGCGGGCAAGGCCCCTTCCCTCCTGAGCCGTCGCCTGAAGCCGCCTCAAGGTGGTAGGGTCGGCCGCGCCCCGGCGTTACGGGGCAGTCCGGGCAGCAAGCCCGGCGTCACGAGCCCCGGCGCTGCCGGGGATCGAGGGGTGGTACCGCTGCTAAGGCCCCCTGTCCCAACTGGGACAGGGGGTTTGGTGTGTACGGGGGTGGTGCGGTGGCGGACGGATTGGGCGAACTGGACGCTTTCTGGACCGGGATCGCGCAGCGCGCGCGCGCGGAGGTCGCCAGCGCCGTCACCCCCGCGGAGGTTGAGGAAATCCGCCTGCGCTATCTGGGGCGCAAGGGCGAGCTGACGCTGGCCCTGCGCAGCGTCGGCCAGCTCGCCCCTGAAGCGCGGCCTGCGGCCGGCGCCCGGGGCAACAGCGTGCGCGCGGAACTCGAGGCGGCACTGGGCGAACGCCGCCAGACGCTTGCCGACCTGGAATCATCCGCGCGACTGCGGGATGAGGCCATCGATGTGACGCTGCCGGGGTTGCGACCGGCACAGGGCCATCCCCACCCCCTGGTCACCGTCCGGCAGGACATCGAGGCGATCTTCGCCACCATGGGGTTCGTGGTCGCGGACGGGCCCGAGGTGGAGAGCGAATGGTTCAACTTCGAGGCCCTCAACATCCCCGCCGACCACCCGGCGCGCGAGATGCAGGACAGCTTCTACGTCGAGGGCACCCCGGGAGCGGATGAGCCGGCCGGCCGCCTGCTTCTGCGGACCCAGACCTCGCCGGTGCAGATCCGGGCCATGCTGGCGCAAGGCGGCTCCCTGCCGGTGCGCGTCATCGCGCCCGGCCGCGTCTACCGAAGGGATGATGACGCGACCCACTCCCCCATGTTCCACCAGGTCGAGGGGTTGTGGGTGGACCGGGGGGTCAGCTTCGCGCACCTCAAGGGCCTGCTGGCCGAGTTCGCCCGGCGCCTGTATGGCCCGGACACGGCCATCCGCCTGCGGCCCAGCTACTTCCCCTTCACCGAGCCCTCGGCCGAGGTCGACCTTTCGTGCGCCTTCTGCCGGGGGATGGGATGCCGCACCTGCAAGGGGAGCGGCTGGATCGAAATCCTTGGCGCGGGGCTCGTGCACCCGGCCGTACTGGCCGCCGGCGGATACGACCCCGAGGAAGTCTCGGGGCTGGCGTTCGGGGTCGGCATCGAGCGCGTGGCGATGCTGCGCTACCAGATCGACGACATCCGCCTGCTCTACTCGGGGGATCTGCGCTTCCTGGAGCAGTTCTAGGAGGGACGCGCGTGCTCGTACCGCTGTCCTGGTTGCGTACCTTCGTGGATTGGTCGGACACCCCGGAGGCTCTGGCGCAGGCCCTCACGGGGCGGGGGCTGGCCGTGGAGGCCGTGCGCGGCCCCGTCCGGCCGCCGCGCGGCATTGTCGCCGCCCGCATCCTGGCCGCGCACCCGCATCCCGAGCGGCGCAACCTGTCCGTCTGCACCGTCCGGGCGGGGGAAGCCTCGGGCCAGGTCCTGTCGGGGGCGCCCAACACGCGGGCCGGCATGCTGGTGCCGTGGGCCCAACCGGGGTCGGTCCTGCCCGACGGTCGCGAGATCGGCGTCCTGGACCTGGCGGGCATGCCCTCCGAGGGCATGCTCTGTGCTGCCGACGAACTGGGCCTGCCCGGCGGCCATGAGGGCCTTTTGGTGCTGGACGGAGAGCAGCTGCCCGACGGCACCGCCATCGTCGAGGGCCACGACTTGGTCTTTGCGCTAGCCCTGGGGGACGCGGTGCTGGAGATCGAACTCACCCCCAACTACGCCGCACACTGCCAGTCCATCCTCGGTGTCGCGCGCGAGGTGGCGGCCCTGACCGGTGGCCAGGTGCGCCTGCCCGCGGCGGCCCCGGTCGAAACGGCCCCGGCGGCCGCCAGCCGGGCGCAGGTGCACCTGGTCGACGACGTGCTCTGCCCCAGGTACGTGGCCAGGGTGCTGGCGCTCCCCGGCGACGAACGCCCAGCGCCGCTCTGGATGGCGCAGCGCCTGGTGCAGTGCGGCATCCGTCCCCTGGGTGCGGTCGTGGACGTCACGAACTACGTGCTGTGCGAACTCGGGCAACCCCTGCACGCCTTTGATCTGGACCAGGTTGCGGGCGGCGGCGTGACCATCCGCCGGGCGCGCAGCGGCGAGGCGATCCAGACGCTGGACGGGCGGACACGCGCGCTGGAGGAGACCGATCTGGTGATCGCGGATCGCGACGGCGCGGTCGCGGTCGCGGGCGTCATGGGCGGGGAACGCACGGCGGTGGGCGCCGGCACGCGCCACATCCTGCTGGAGTCCGCCTACTTCAACCCGGAAGCCGTCGGGCGTACCAGCCGCCGGCTCGGCCTGGCGACCGAAGCTGCGGCGCGCTTTGTGCGGGGGGTCGATCCGGCCACCACCCGCGCCGCCGCCGACCGCGCCGCGGTGCTGCTGGCGCAGGTGGCCGCTGCCCGAACGTTCGGCGGGCGACTGGAGGCGGGTCCCGGCCTCCCAGAGCACGGCATCCACCTGCGGGGGCAGAAGGTGCGGGCGTTGCTGGGCCTGCCGCTCTCCACGAGCGCCTGCGGCAAGCACCTGGAGGCGTTCGGCTTCACCTACCGGGCCGACGGGGCCGACCGGCTGCGGGTCACGGTCCCAAGCTGGCGGCCCGACGTGCGCACCGAGGTCGATCTGGTCGAGGAGATCGCCCGCGGCTATGGCTACGATGCGCTGCCGGCACACGTACCGGGCGGGGCCCCGGGCAAGCCCTCCCCCGACCCGGTGGCCGGCCTGGCCGCCCGCGTCCGCCAGGTCGCACTGGCTGCCGGTTGCAGCGAGGTTGTCCCGTACAGCTACCATGGCGAGGACGCCTGGGACCTCTTGCGGCTCCCGGCTGATCACCCGTGGCGCCAGGCGGTTCGCATCCTGAACCCCATGTCGGGGGACCAGTCTGTGCTGCGGACGTCCCTGGCCGTCGGCCTTTTGCGGAGTCTGGCGGTCAACGCCCGCCATCAGCGGGGCAGCGCCTCGCTCTGCGAACTCGGTCGGACGTTTCGGCGGCGGGACGGCGCCCGGCCGTTGGAGCAGCAGTTCCTGGGCGTTGCGGGCTATGGCCACCTGATCTCGCCGGGCTGGGCCAAGAGCGGGCGGTCCTGGGACTTCTTTTCGCTCAAGGGCCTGTGGGAGGCGGTCTTCGAGCGAGGCGGCCTTGGTGCCGTCGCCACCCGCTACGCGGCCCGTCCCGAAGCGTACCCGTGGTTGCATCCGGGCCGGTCCGCGGAAGTCGTGCGCCTGGACACCGGGGAGACGCTGGGATGGCTGGGCGAATTGCACCCGGAGATTCGGATTGCGTTGGACCTGCCGGCCATCGCCGTGTTGGGTGAGCTGAACCTCTCCCTGCTGGCACCCTTGGCACGGGTGACGCCGCGCTTTGCCCCGCTGCCCCGCCATCCCGCGGCCCACCGCGACCTCGCCGTGGTGGCGCCAGATGAGATGCCGGCGGCCGAGTTGCAACAGATCATCTCGCGCCACGGCCAACCGCTGCTGGCTGCGATCGAGCTCTTCGACGTCTACGCCGGCGCGGGGATCGCCCCCGGTCATCGCAGCCTGGCCTTTGCCCTCACCTACCGGGCCGATCGGACCCTGCGGGATAGCGAGGTCGACGCCTGCCACCAGGCGATTCGGAACGCCCTGGCCACCACCCCCGGCGTCGATCTGCGTTAGCGGACGCCCCCGCCGGGGAACGGCGGGCGGGAGGCAGGACGTGCTTCCCGCCCGTGGCGGCCCCCATCCTCCCCAAGGCCTGGCGGCGACGAATGCGGCTTGGAGAAGGCCCACCGGGCGCGGTCAATACCAGGGACACCGCCGCGGCATGCTAGCACCTGGGCGCATCTCGGCGCTCGGCGGCGGCGCGGGGGGGGGCCGTGAAGCATGGTGGAACAACGCGGCCTGACCCGCGAGCGCGCACAAGCCCTGGCACGGGACAGCGCCCGGCTTGCGGCGCGCGTCAGCGAACTGGAAGGGGAGCTGCCGTTTCCGCAGCCGCCCACCCTTGCCGACGTGCGGGCGGCCCTGCCCGACGCAGACCTCAACACCCTGCAGTTGCCCTGGCCCGGCGGTGGCGAGTTCGGCCTGGCCTTCCTGGAGACGCTCACAAACACGCAGCACCTCTGGAGCGAGGTAGTCAAACCGATCGTCTCCAGCAACCCGGGAATGACGCAGTTTCCCCAGGCACAACCGGTTCGGACGCCGCACGACCTGCAGCACCGCTTGCTGACCGGCTGGGCCGTGCTCCTGCCGCCTGGGGGACGGCCCTTGGCCTTCGACGTCCAGGGCTTGCAGCAGCGTTCCGTCAACGAGCCCAGCACCGAGCAGCAGGTCATCGGGCCGAAGGAGGCGTTTGTCGAGAGGTTCGACACCAATATCGGCCTGATCCGCAACCGGCTGCGCGACCCGGCGCTGCGGATCGAGTACTTCACCGTCGGACGGCGGTCGCGGACGCGGGTGGCGCTGGTGTATGTGGCGGATTTGACCCGCCCCGAAATGGTCGACCGCGCCCGGGCCGGCCTGAAGGGCATCGCGGTTGACTTCATCCGTACGGCGATGGACGTGGCTGAACTCACCTTCCAGCACGGCTGGACCATCTTCCCCTTGGTGGAGCAGACCGAGAGGCCCGACCGGGCCACCAGCGGCCTGGTCAACGGGCGGCTGGTGCTCGTGGTGGAGGGCTCACCCTTCGCCCTGCTGGTGCCCGTAACCTTTTTCGAATTCCAGCACGACGGCGAGACAGCGCTTCCGGGGCCGGGGGTGACCCTCCTCATCCGCATCCTGCGGTTCAGCGGGCTCTTCGTGGCGCTGGCCGTGCCGGCGCTGTATGTCGCGGTGCTCGCCGCCGATCCGCTTATTCTCCCCGTGCCGCTGACCATCACGCTGGCGTCGTCGCGCCTGGCAATCCCCTATCCGGTGGCGACCGAGACGCTTCTGATGCTGTTTGTGGCAGACATCCTCGCCGAGGCCACCGCCCAGTCGGGCACGGCGATCGGCAATGCCCTGTCCATCGTGGGCACGCTCATCGTCGGCCAGTTGATGGTGCAGGCGCACCTGGCCTCCACGCTGTTGATGATCGTGGTGGCGGGCAGCCTGATGGGCTCCTTCCTCACACTCAAATTCCCGCTCTCCTACGGCCTCCGTATTTGGAAGTACCTCCTGGTGGCCATGGCCGCGGTCGGCGGGTTGCTGGGATGGTTCACGGGCATGCTGGTCCTGCTTATTCACATGGCCAACCTGGAGTCTGCGGGCGTGCCCTATCTGGCCCCGCTCTCCGCGGCCAAGAGCCCGGGCGCGGTCGCGCGGCTGCTCGTGCAACCGGGCAAGGCCGCCATGCAGCGGCGCCACGCCGAGTACCGCCCGCGGCAGCTCAAAAGCGCGCGGCGGCGGGGACGGAGGTGAGTCCGGCGTCCGCGAAGCTCTCCTGGTGGCAGATCCTACTCCTCGTGTTCATCCTCAGCCTGTGCCTGACGCCGTTCGACCTTCCGGGGCTGTTGATCCCCCCGTTGGGGGCACGGTCGGCGTGGTGGGGCGTGTTGCCGGCGCTGGCGGTGGGGATATGGGGAGTCGCTGTGGCCGCCGCCCTCGGGAGCCGGTTCCCGGGCCAAACGCTGGACCGAACGGTCCGCTCCGTGTTGGGGCCGACGTTGGGCTATGCGTATCTGGCAGCCTTGACGGGCCTTTTCCTCTTCAGCGTTCCCGGGTGCGTTTTGGTGTTCGGACCGGCGGCGCAGCAGTCGCTGCTGCCCCGCCTGCCGGTCGCCTTCGTCGCGGTGATGGTGGCGGGCGTCGGGACCTATGCGGCCCGATCGGGACCGGAAACCGTCGGGCGCTGTGCCGAGGCGCTCGCCCCCTTTCTGGCGGTGGGGCTCCTGGCCATCTACATCCCCCTGACCGTGCTGCACCTGCGGCCGGGGAGGCTCTTGCCCCTGCAACTCCCTTCCTGGTCTGCATGGCTTTCACCGCAGGTGGCGGGTGCCACCGGGACGATCCGGGGCTTCCTGCCCCTGCTGGTCATGGGGCCGTTCCTGGCGCGACGGGTGCCCACCGGGCGCTTCGCGCTGGCCTCCGGCCTGGCCTGGCTGCTCATCATCGGTTCCCTGGTGCTGCCGGTGACGCTCTTCGGCGGGCCACTGGTGCGACAGTTCAGCTTCCCCATGCTAGCGGCGGAGAGCACGATGGGCTGGAATTGGCTACCCATACGCAGCCTGGTGGAACTGACACTCCTCGTTTGGTACGGGGTGACCTTCCTGGTCTTTTCCACCTACCTCTGGATGGCCGGATGGCTGGTACGGCGGCTGATCCCGGTCCTGCCG
>JAJZWQ010000104.1 GCA_021846605.1 Bacillota bacterium
TGTTCAGCAGTCCGAGGTCGATCCCCACCGTGGCGTTGACCACGGGCAACGGGGCAACCTCCTCCTCGGTCGAGAAGGAGACGAAGGAGCGGCCGGCAGGGTCCTTGCCGATGGTGACGCTGGTCGGGTCCGCGCCGACAGGTCGCGTCCCACGGATGTCGAGCGGCGTGTCCATCTTGGCCAGTGTGAGCGTCCCGTCTTTCCACCGGAAGCCGCCGATCCGGTATGTGGCGCTTTGCTGGTCGTGCTTGCGGTGGAAGCGCGGGTACTGGGCGCGACGCGCGAAGCAATTGACGAACGCGGCATTCAGATGCCGCAAGGTCTGTTGGAGCGGGACGCAGGCGACTTCGGCCAACCAGGACTTTTCCGGCTCTTTCTTCATCCGCACCAGGCCGTCTCGGCGTAGTCGATACGCTCATGGCGATCAAACCATGCCTCGGTGCGCAGGGCGAGCGCCCAGTTGTACACGTACCGCACGCAGCCGCAGGTCCGCGCCAATTCGCGCGCCTGATCCGCGGTCGGGTAGAAGCGGTACCTGTATGCCTTGCGCTCCATGCGTTGCATTATATCAGATACAACGCATGGAGGCAATGGGTCGGCTTGTCCCCACGGCTGAAGCCGGGGGCTTGCGCCGCGTCTCTCTGGTCATCACCCGCCGCCCGCCCAGTTCCACGGGGGGCCCGCCCGCCCCTCCGCGCCCGGCGCAAACCGCGCGACGCCGGGGGACCCGCGGCGACCTTCGGCCCGGGGTCCGGCAGGGGTCGGCGCTCGCGCGGTGAAGCCATGCGGGACTCTTGGACTGGGGGAATGGCGCCTGACTACCGACGACGGCCTTCACCTCGACGGCGCGGCATTGGTCCGCGCCACCGCGCACGGCAGCCCCCGTCTGCGCGTGCTCCCGGACCGCTCCGCTCTGATGGACGACTTCGCACAGGCCATGGTGGCCGAGATCCGGGCGGCCCAGGCCGACGATCGGCCCTGCCGCCTCATCATCCCCGTGGGCCCGCGCGGGCAGTACCCGCTGTTCGTCGCGGCCTGCCGCCGGGAGCGCCTCGACCTTTCGCGCCTGCACCTGTTCGCCATGGACGAGTACCTGGACTGGGAGGGACGCGCGTTGCCCCCCACGCACCCGCTGTCCTTCCGCGGTTTCCTGGAACGCCATCTGCTGGCGCCGCTTCCGGCGGAGTGCGGCTTCTCGGCCGACCGGCTCGTGCTGCCCGACCCGCTGCGCCTGGACGACTATCACGCGCGGATCGAGGCCGTCGGCGGCGTCGACTGCTGCTTCGGGGGCGTGGGGGTCCACGGCCACGTGGCCTTCAACGAGCCCTTCATCTCGCGCTTCACGCGGATCAGTGTGGAGGGCTTCCGGGCCAGCCGCACGCGCCTCATGCCCCTGGCTCCGGAGACCATCGTCATGAACAGCATCCGGGGCAACGGCGGCAATTTTGCCGACTTCCCGACGATGGCGGTCACCTGCGGCATGGTGGACATCCTGGCCGCCCGGCGCATTCGCCTGTACCTGGATGGCGGGCCCTTCCAGCGCACGGTGCTGCGCCGCGCGCTCTTCGATCCACCTGGGGTGGACTATCCCGTGACCCTGCTGTCCGGACATGCCGACTACGTGCTGGCGACCGATGCGGAAACCGCCGCCCCGGTGGGGGAGGCCTGAGATGCCCGCCACGCGCGACGGCCCCGGCATCCTGGTCGCGGAGTTCATGGACGCCGCCGGCATCCGGTTCCTGGAGACGCTGGGTCCGGTCGCGTACCGCCCCGAACTCGGGGGGGATCGGAGCGCCCTCCTCCGCGCCGTCCCGGGCACGGCCGCCCTCGTGGTGCGCAATCGTGCACAGGTCGACGCCGAATTGCTGGCGGCGGCGGGCGACGGGCTGCGCGTGGTGGGTCGGTTGGGCGTGGGCCTGGACAACGTGGACGTGGCGGCGTGCCGGCGCGTCGGCGCGCGCGTGGTCTTCGCCCGGGGCGCCAACGCCCAGGCGGTCTGCGAGTATGTCTTCGCCTCACTGCTCTATCTGTTGCGGCGCCTGGCCGCCGCCGACAGCGCGGTCCGGTCCGGCCAGTGGCCCCGCGAAACCTTCCTGGGTGGGGAACTGGCGGGCCGCACGCTGGGGGTGGTCGGGCTGGGAGAGGTGGGCCGCCGCCTGTGCGCGCCGGCCGCCGCCTTCGGCATGCGGGTGGTCGGCACCGACCCGGCCATGGGACCCGACTCCCCGGTGCTTGCCGGCGTCCCCGTCGAACTGGTCTCGTACGACGAGGTCCTCGTCTCGGCGGACGCCATCTCCCTGCACATGCCCCTTTTGCCCTCCACGCACCATCTGGTCGGGGCCGACGCCCTGGCGCGGATGCGGCCCGGCACCCTGCTCGTGCAGGCCGCGCGCGGCGGCGTCCTGGACGAGGCCGCCTTGGCCGACGCGTTGCGTTCCGGACACCTGGCCGGCGCGGCCCTGGATGTGCGCGAGGTGGAACCGCCGCCGCAACCGGATCCCCTGGCCTCGCTGGACAACGTGCTGCTCACGCCCCACGTGGCCGGCCTCACGCACGAGGCCCAGCGTCAGGTGGGACTGATGGTCGCCGAGGACGTCGGGCGCGTCTTGGGCGGCGAGACGCCCCGTGCGGAGGCGACGGCGAACTAGGGGCGCGCTCCGCCGAGGAAGGCGATGCGCGTCCTCAAGCGCGCACGCCCGCGGCCCCCGTGGCCCGGACCCGCGCTCCGCATGCTACAGCAAGGAACGGTGAACGGTGATGCCCGCGTTCGTGACCCACCTGGAGTGTCCCAAGTGTGGACAGCGGCTCCCCGCCGACCGCCCGACCAACGTCTGCGGTTGCGGGTCCCCTCTCCTCTGCCGCTACGACCTGCACGCCGTCGCGGCGGCCGTCGATCGCGAGCGCGTCGCCCGGCGCCCCACGGACCTCTGGCGCTATGCGGAAGTCCTGCCCGTGGAGGATCCGTCCGCGCGCGTGACCCTCGGCGAGGGATGGACCCCCCTGCTGCCGGCGCCGCGCCTGGGGCAGCGGTTGAACCTCACGGACCTCTGGATCAAGGACGAGGGCGCCAATCCCACGGGGACCTTCAAGGCGCGCGGCGCCGCGGTCGGGGTCTCCCGGGCGCGGGAACTGGGGATCCGCGCTCTGGCCATGCCGACGGCCGGCAACGCTGGCGGAGCCTGGGCCGCCTATGCGGCCCGGGCCGGGATGGAACTCACGGTGGCCATGCCGCAGGACGCCCCGGCGATCAACCACCGGGAGAGCGCCGTCACCGGCGCCCACACCTACCTGGTCCGGGGCCTGATCTCCGACGCCGGGGCCATCATCGCCCGCCACGTGGCCGCCGCCGGCGCGTTCGACGCCTCCACCCTGCGCGAGCCGTACCGCATCGAGGGCAAGAAGACCATGGGCTACGAGATCGCCGAGCAGTTCGGGTGGGAACTGCCCGATGTGATCATCTACCCGGCCGGCGGCGGCGTCGGCATCATCGGCATCTGGAAGGCGCTGGCCGAGATGCAGGAACTGGGATGGATCCGCGGGCGCTGGCCGCGGTTGGTGGTCGTGCAGGCCGAGGGCTGCCAGCCACTGGTGCAGGCCTTCCAGCGCGGCGACGACAGTTCCACCTTCTTCACCGGCGCGAGCACCATCGCCTCGGGGATCCGCGTCCCCAAGCCCCTGGGCGACACCCTCGTCCTCCGCGCCGTGCGCGAGACCGAGGGGACGGCGGTCGCCGTGAGCGACGCCGACATCCTCCAGGCGCTGACCGAGACCGCGCGCAGCGAGGGTCTGTGGATCTGCCCGGAGGGGGCGGCCGCAGTGGCCGCGGCCGCGCGCCTGCGCGAGACCGGTTTTGTGCGCGGCGGTGAGCGCATCGTCGTGCTCAACACGGGGACAGGCCTGAAGTATCCCGACCTGGTGCCCGTCGACCTCCCGGTCCTCGCGCCCGACGAGCGCATCCCCGCCCTCCCCACGACCGCCTGAGCGATCCGCGGCCCGGCGGGAAACGCCCCCGCCGGGCCGCGCCGCCCGGCCCCTCCCCGCAAAACTCGCCATCTTTGTCCGGGACAGGCAGGAGATTCGCCCTCAGCCGACAACTTCCAAAGTGTTGGATGCGCTTCCGACATCCCACTGAGAAGGAAGGGGCTGGCTGACACGCTACGGAAGGCGGTCTGTGCCTGCACTGCCACCGGTGTGCTCCTGGTCAGCGGAGGGGTGGCGCTGGCCGCGACCCCGCCCACACAGGGCGGACCCACCACCCTGGTCGACGCCCGCACGTATGCGGCGCAGGTGGGTGCCACGGTCCAGTTCAACCAGCACGCCGGGGTCGGCATCCTGGAGTCGCGCACCAAGTCCTGGATCATCTACCCCATCGCGTGGGCCACCCTCCCGGGCGAGAACAGCAAGACGGCCGCGGTGGTCAGCGGGCACGTCGAGGTGGAGTCCTCCGTGCTCACGGCGGTCCTGGGCAGCGGGGCGACGCAGACCCCCACCGCCCCGTCCAAGCCCGCCGCTGCCCCGACCCCTCCCCCAAGCACCTTCCAAGGCGTCAAGTTGATCAACACCATCAAGGGCGTCCTGGGTACCCCCTATGTCTGGGGCGGTGAGTCCCCGTCTGGCTTCGACTGCTCCGGGTTGGTCCAGTGGGCCCTGGGGCGCATGGGGGTCTGGGTCCCGCGCACGAGCACCCAGCAGTGGTACTACAGCGCCCCCGTACAGCAGCTCCAGCCCGGAGACCTGGTCTTCTTCCAGACCTACCAGCCCGGGCCGTCCCACGTGGGGGTGTATGTCGGGGACGGGCAGTTCGTCTCGGCCGACAACAACGGAGTCAAGTACAGTTCCCTTTGGGTCCCCTACTGGCACGACCGTTACCTCGGAGCGCGCAACCCCTTCGCGCACGCCTGAGTTCCGGTGGAATACACGCGGGAGGGCCGGTCCGACCACCTGCCCCCCGCGCTGGGTTGGGCGGCGGGTACCCGACCGCAAGCCTCCCCGGCGCGCCCACTTGACCAGGGCCCTCCCGGTCACCGTCGCGGAAGGCGGCGGACACCGTCGTCCGCGCGGCGCCAGGCGTTCCCCTGTGCTTCGCCCCAGGACATCCCGGGCGGAGCCCATGGCCCCCCCCACCCCTGCGCTGTTCCCGCGGCGCAAGCCGCGATGCGTTGCGCTGACGCCGTCGGCCCGAGCACAGCGGTTGCCCGGCTGCGGGCTCTCCCCACCGGGCGGCGCGTGGGCCGGGACGGGGAAGCCCGCAGCCGGGCGGGACGCCACCGGTGCTCCCCTGCACAGAGGGGCCGGGGATGGCGGTCAGGAGGCCTGGGGCGCGGCGGGCGTCCGGAGGGCACCGAGGAACTCGGCCACCGCCGCGGCCAGCGCGATGATCATCAGGAGCGCGGCCGCCACAAAGTTGGGCGCGCGCGTGGCGAGCACCCCGGCCAGGCCGGCGGGCCCGGGCGGCGCGTGCGGCACGTTGTATACGTTCAGGGGGGCGGCGGCCGACGGCATCTGGAAGGGCACCCTGCTCCCCCCCACCGGGATTTGGACCAGCCCGCTCGCCCAGTGTTTGGTCCACAGGATGTTGCCCACCCCGTCGAACGACAGGGCGGTCGGCACCACCTCTCCGGGGTTGGACACGATGCCCTTGGCGTTGAAGGTGAGGGGCACCTGCACATAGCGCGGGGCGGCGCCCGCCGTCTCCAGCGTGATGGCGACCACGTGCAACCCCGGGTCGGCGCCGGTCTTGGGCGGCAGGGTGGTCGGGAAGCGCATCCCGTCCAGGGTCACGGTGGGGCGCACCGCGTAGGAGAACCCATACAACCCGACGACGTGGGTGGGCTTCCCGCCGTTTTCCGCCTCCCCGGCCACCACCGGTTGCAACGGATCCCCCGGCTCGAACCAGTCCGGCCACACCGCGGCCACCCGGCCGGCGGGAGCGCCCTGGTACGTCAGGCCCAGGGTGAAGGCGACGGGACCCCAGGTGCTGGCCCCGACCAGATACACGCGCTGGTAGCGCCCCGCCGGAACCGCCGTGGTGACGCCGGCCGTCGTGTGCAGGTGCAGCGTGGGGAGTCGGGAGGGAGACACCGCCGCAAACGAGGCCAGCGCGAAGACACCCGCGGCCGGCCAGGGCCATAGGCGCCGCCATTCGACCAACCGGTCCAGCAGGTACCCGGCCAACAGGATCCAGGGCAGCATCATCACGGAAAAGTGGTGGCTCTCCAGGGAGGGGGAGGCCAGGAGCACCAGCAGGGCCAGGGCCGCGGCCTCCAAGCGGTGGTCCAGCTTGGGGCGCAGGGCCACGACGCCCAGGACGAGCAGGACCATGCCGGCCCCGAAGAGGTCTGCCCAATGGTTGAGCTTTGTGACGTTCTGGTGCCAGATCATCAGGATCCCGCGGAAGGACTGGTTCCACGGGGCGGCCCCGTGGGCCCAGGCGGACCGCTCGACGGCCGGCAGCACATCCACGACATACCGGGGCAGGAGCCCCCACCCCAGCACCGCGCCGGACCAGGCCGCCAGGAGGGCCACCGTCCCCCACCCCGCCAGGGCGCCCAGCCCGGCCGCCCGCCCCCTGGGTCCGTCGCGGACCACCAGGTAGCGGAGGACCAGATACACCAGGATCACGGCGGGGGTGACCTTGAAGCACGCGGCCAGACCGATGGCCACCCCGCCCAGGACCGGTGCCCAGCGGCCGGGGTTGGGGCGGCAGATGGCCCACAGACCCAGCGCGACCAGGGCCAGGATCATGGTGTCCGGCTGGCCCCAGTAGAAGGAGTTCTGCACGACCGGCGTCCACAGGCCGAAACTGGCCAGGAACAGCCAGCGGGCCAGGCTGAAGCGGGGGCTGGCGTGCCAGGCGGCCACCGCGAGCCCCAGCCCGAAGGCAAAGAGGTTGAGGTTGCTCCACACGGCGCGGGCCACGGTGTAGGGGAGGGCGGCCAGCGGGGACCAGATCAGGGCGAACATCGGCGGGTAGCCATACATGTCCGTGTGGTCGTAGGAGAAGCCATGGGTCTGCATCCAGCCGTCCTGCGCGGCGACATCGTAGAGGCGGTGCAGCGGATCGGCGTGCAACCAGGCGGTCTGCATCCCGTAGTAGAACCAGGAGAAGTCCAGGCGGTTCTGCAGCCCGGTCGAGCGGTAGATCGGCCCGAACTGCTGCCAGAAGTGCCCCAGCGAGCGGTCCAGGAACACCAGCGCGCCGGCCAGGGCGGCCAACCACAGCGCCAGGAGCAGGAGCCGCCAGGCACCCAGCGCGGCGATGATCAGCGGAGGGCGGCTCGCCCCCGGCCGCTCGGTATGCGCGGAAATGGCCCGCCTCCCCCCTGGCGCGCTCCGGTCCGGCAGGGCATCTCTCCCGCCCCTCGGCGGGAATGCCGAACACCGGATGGGGTGCCAGGGCACCCCCTTCCGGGCGGACTTCCCGCGCTGACCGCGCGCACCAACCCTCTCCCACAGAGCATACGCCCTCCGAGGCGTGTTGTCGCGGTTGGCGCACCCCAGGCACCCTGTGGGAGTCGCTGGCGCGGGCGGCGCGCTGTGCGGGGGGGGGATCCTCCTAGTACGCCGCCAGGGCGTCCACGACGCGCGCATCCCAGTACCCGAGCCGCACCTCGTCCCGGAGGAGGGCCATCGCCGCGTCGGGCGGCATGGCCGGACGATACGGCCGCACGCTGGTGAGCGCGTCGTAGACGTCCACCACGGAGAGGATGCGCACTGTCAGGGGGATCTGGTCACTCCGCAGGCCGTCGGGATACCCCGACCCGTCCAGACGCTCGTGATGGCCGCGCACCAAGGCGAGGACGGGGGCCAGGGTGGTCAGGGGGCGCAGGATGTCCTCACCGACCAGCGGATGCGTGCGCACCAACACCCGTTCGGCGGGCGTCAACAGGCCCGCCTTCTGGAGCACGGCGTCCGGGATCCCGATCTTGCCGATGTCGTGGAACCGCGCCCCCATGAGCAGTACCGGAAGGTCGGCGGGCGGCAGACTCAGACGCTCGGCCACCCGGCCCACCAACTCCGTCATCCGGGCGCAGTGTTCTCCCAATCCCGGATCGCGGGCCTCCACGGCGCGCGCCAGGCTGAGGAGCACGTTCTCCGCGTGCTCCAGTTCGTCGACGTGTCGCTTGAGGCGGAGCAGCGCCCGAACGCGCGCGCGCAGTGCGACCAGGTCCAGCGGTTTGTTCAGGAAGTCGTCGGCCCCCAGACCCACGGCGCGCAACCGCGTGGCGCGCCCGTCGCTCCCCGTGACCATCACGACGGGGATCAGGCGCGTGCGGACATCGGCCTTGATCCGCTCCAGGACGGCAAACCCGTCCGGGGGCGGCATGCCGACATCCAGCAGCACCAGGTCGGGACGGTGGCTCGTCACGGTGTCCAGTGCCTCGACCCCGGAGCCCGCGCTGAGCAACTCGTATCCCTCATCCGCCAGGGCACCCGTCAAATGGCGTACGGTGGCCGGCTCATCGTCGACCAACAGCACCCGTGGGGCGTGTGGCAACGTGTTACGCTCCCTTCCCTAGGACACCGTCGCAGAGCACCGCAGGCCCCCGCACCCCCGCCTGTCCAGGGGTGTCCCGCTGCACCGCGCGCATACAGGGGGTCCGCCCGGCCCCCGCCGGGGGGGGCCAGGCGGACCCGGCCCAGCGGCCGGCCGGACCGCGGCACTCTGTTCGTCCTCCGCATGTGGTGACCCAGAGCGACATCGCCCGGGCGGCGTACGGCTCCACGCCACCAAACGCGGTGGCCGCAGGGTGCGCGTCGTGGGCGGGTGGCCCCGTGGAGGGCCGCGCCGCGGCGAGAGCCTTCCCGTCGCCGGGCCAAGCCCTCTGGAGCAGGCGGCGTCAGGGTCTGACCGCGCCGCCCGACCGCATCGGTGGTGATCACGCCCATGCCCCCATCCGTGGTAGCGCCGGGGCGCTGAGAAGCCAGTCGGCACCGCAATGCGTCATCGTGCCCTTTTCCCGTCACAGGAGAAAATCCTGTCTGTTCCGGATGAGTGATCGCGCAGGGGGGAGGACGACCCCCCCTGGGGACCGGTCGGCTGGCGGGGGAGGCCCCCCCAGGCCAGGACCAGGGCGGCCCAGACGCAGACGACCTCGGCGAGGGCGAAGCCGAGGGCCACGAGCAGCGAACTGGACGCCTGTCCGCATTCCACAAGGCCGTCGCCGTTGGAGTCGGCCCCGGTGATGCCGATCCAGCCGGGCCGCCGGCCAGACGGCGCGCGCCCCCACCCAGCCCCCCCGCCCGGCGCTCGAGATCCGGACCCAAGTCTACCGGAGGGAGGGCAGGGAATTGCTTAGCGAAGGTGCTCCCCCTGTCTTGACACAGGGGTCCACATCACGTGGGACTGGCGGGCCGCTGTCAGGCGGCCTATCGCAGCACGATCCGGTAGCTGCAAGCCCCCGGCTTTAGCCGCAATACCGTTCAGATAAGGCGCCACGGCGCTCTCCGGCGGCGCGGTTGAAGGCCGCCATCACCGGCCCAAAGGCCTTGCCGCTGAACCCCTCGGCACCCCTCGCACCGAACGATGGCCTTTCGCAGCGGCCGCTCGGCAACGCCAAACTAAGCGGTATTGGCTTTAGCCGTGGGGTCCTGACTCCCCTGGGCCCGGACGCCCCAGGGACCGAGCCCTCGGGGGGCGGCACCTTCCCCGGACCCGTGCTGCTGCAGTTGTACTGCGCCACCCCGGGCGCGTCGCTCGCCTACCGCCCCGGGGACCGCTGGGAGATCTACCGGGAACCGCTGCGACTGCCCGCCGGGACCACCACGGTCTTGGTCCGCGCCGGCCGCATCGGCTACCGGGACAGCGAGGAGCGCCGAGCCAGCTTCACGGCGGGGGCGGGATAGCCGCTTCCGCACCTCCCCCGCCGGGGTCGGGGCCGGTGGCCCGAAATCGAAACGCACGGGCCGCGATCGCCCCGGGTGGGCGACCGACATGCTATGCCTGCGGTGGGGAGGGGACGCCCTGAGCGGCGCCCCCGTTCCCCGCCAGAGGGGGTGCCGCCGGAGTGGACAGGGCCGCGGTACGTCTGGAAGGGCTCACACGCCAGTTCTCGGGTCGCCTCGCGGCCCACGGTGTGCATCTGGAGGTACCGGCCGTGATGGCGCTGGGGTTCCGGCTCTTCCGGCGCGAGATGCGCATGCTCGATCTGCAGGAGTAGGCCGGGTAGGCCTGCCTCCGGGGCGGATGGGCGGGGACGCAAGGCCACCGAGTCCGATCAGCCCACTCGACCGACGCTGTTGCGCAGGGGCGGCATGCCCGCACGCGACTTCCGTCACGTACAGGCGCAAGCGCCCGCGGGGGAAGGCCGGGGAGACATGCGTTGTGCGCTCCCCCGCCGGTGTGACACAATCGCCGGGATGCTGGCCGGATCGTCGGGAGGGGGCGTCCGCCGTGCGCACCATGAAACTGGGGAACAGCAGGCTGGAGGTGCCGGTCGTGGCGGTGGGCTGCATGCGCCTGCAGTCCCTGGACGCGGACGGTGCCGAGGGGTTCGTCCAGACCGCGCTGGAGTTGGGCGCCAACTTCTTCGACCATGCCGACGTCTATGCGGGCGGGCGCTGCGAGAGCCTGTTCGCGGACGCCGTCCACATGAGCGACCGCGTGCGCGAAGGGCTCATCCTGCAGTCCAAGTGCGGCATCCACATGGGCATGTATGATTTCTCTCCCGAACACATCGTCGCAGCGGTGGAGGGCAGCCTGCGCCGCCTGCGCACCGACTACCTGGACGTGCTCTTGCTGCACCGTCCCGACGCCCTGATGGAACCGGAGGAGGTGGCCGAGGCCTTCGCCCACTTGGAGCAGGCGGGCAAGGTGCGCCACTTCGGGGTCTCCAACTTCAACCCGCTGCAGATCCAACTGTTGCAGAAGTCCGTGCGCCAGTCCATCGTGGTCAACCAGCTGCAGATGGGCATCGCGCACGCCACCATGATCGCCAGCGGCCTGAACGTCAACATGGAGAATGCCGCAGCCGTGGACCGGGACGGCGGAGTGCTGGACTTCTGCCGCCTCCAGAACATCACCGTGCAGCCGTGGTCGCCCTTCCAGCACGGCTTCTTCGGGGGCGCCTTCCTGGGCAACGAGAAGTTCGCCGAGCTCAACCGCCAGATCGACGCGGTCGCCGCGGCGCACGGGGTGACGAACACGACCATCGTGATCGCCTGGCTCCTGCGGCACCCCGCCCGCCTGCAGCCGGTGACGGGCACGATGCAGACGGAGCGCCTGCGGGACTGTGTGCGGGCTGCCGACGTGCAGCTCAGCCGCCAGGAGTGGTACGCGATCTACCGCGCGGCGGGCAATCGCCTCCCCTGAGCCGGCGGCCGGGCGGCGCTCCGACCCCCGCCACCCGGTCCTGGGTTGGCCGACCGTCCGCGTGCTGTGCCGCATGCGGCGGCCACGGCCCGCCGGACCTGGGTTCTGGGCGGGGCAGCTCGGCCGTGTCCTTGCGCTACGGGAGCGCGCAGGCCTCAAGCAAGCCCTCCGCACCCGCGATGGCCGCCGCCGCCACTCCCCGGATCAAACACCGGCGTGAGGGCTTCGATCTTCCCACCTGCCCGATCCACGGTTGCCACCCCCTCTGCCGCTCCGCACTGCCGGGTAGAAGGGTGGCGCCTGGGTTTAGGCTCTGGTCTCCATTGCTCCGGCCTTTTGGTACCCGGAGTGTCGCATTCCGCGGCCACGCCTGGTTGCCGGGTAGAGCCGAGGCGCCTTGGTGTAGGTGGCGGTACATCCGTTTCTCCGCCTTTCGGCTGTTGGAGTGCCTCA
>JAJZWQ010000105.1 GCA_021846605.1 Bacillota bacterium
AGTCGGGGCGACTTCCGCTGCCAGCAATGCGGCTTCTCCCTCCACGCGGAGCTGAATGCGGCCAGGAACATCGGAGCCAACCACCTGGCCAGCCTCGCTATACGTGGGACTGGCGGGCCGCTGTCGGGCGGCCTATCGCAGCACGATCCGGTAGCTGCAAGCCCCCGGCTTTCGCCGTGGGGTCCTGACCTGCCAGACCTTCCCCTCCGCCGCTCAGCGGATGCGGATCCGGACCGAGGCGCTCTCCCCGGGCAGCAGGTTGCCGGGATCGCCGGATAGCGCGATGGTGACCGGGATGTACTGGATGACCTTGTTCACGCTGCCGCTGGGCGGCGGCGACGGCAGGAGCGAGAACGTGCTGGCGGTGCCCAGCGTGATCGAGGCCACGGTGCCGGTGATCACGGTGTTGGGCAGGGCGTCCACGGTCACGTTGGCCGACTGCCCCTTCTGCACGTTGCGGATGTCCGTCTCTTTGACGTAGGCCACGATGGACGGATCAGACAGCTTGGCGACATAGGCCAGCGGCAACCCGGGATCCACCGTCTCGCCCCGGACCGCCGAACTTTCGACGAGCGTGCCCGTCAGGCCCGCGGTGATGTCCAGGACGGCCGAGCCGGATGCACCGGCGGGCCGGACGGTGCCCAGGACGGTCGTGGGCGTCACGTTCTCCCCGACGGTGCCCGTCCAGGTCGCCAGGGTACCGGCGGCCAGCGATCCCACCGGGGCCAGGGGCGTGGTCACCTGCGCGGAACTGGACGTCACGTAATTGGTTCCGTTGTACCAGGAAATCAGGCCGATCACCCCGGCCCCAAGCACCACGAGCACCGCCACCACCGCCACCAACACCGTGCGCCCGGCGCGCTCCAACTCGTCTCCCCCCATCACTGCGGACCGCGGCCCCTCACGTCGCCTAGCCCGGGACGCCGAACCCCTCGCGCTCTGCGGTCACGCCGTCCTCGAGCGTGCGCACCAATTCCGTCAGCCCCGCGATCAGGCCCTCCAGGGTCGCCTCGTCCATGCCGGCCAACAGCGCGTCGAACCGGCAGGCGCCCGCCTCGCGAAGCCCCGCCAGCGCCTGGCGCGCGCGCTCGGTCCCCTCCAACACGACGCTGCGGCGGTCGCGCGGGTTGGCGATCCGCCGGAGGAAGCCGTCGGCCACCAAGCGATCACACAACCCGGAGACCGTGCTCACCGGCAGGTGCGTGCTGCGCGCCAGATCGGTCAGCCGCTGGGGACCCTCGCGCTCCACCAGCCGGCAGACGAACAATCCCAGCGGCGAACCCAACCCGGCATCGCGCAACACCGGCTCGATCTCCGGGCGCAGCATCCAGAGTAGCTGGGTCAACTGCTGCCAGAGGCGCCACCCCGCATCCTCGCGCTTCCGCTCCAATCCGGCCACCCCCCCGGGATCGTCCGAGGACGGATATTCCGACTCCGAAACATTCTGCCGGAATCCGCGCGTCTGTCAAGGGTTTGGGGGGGGGACGGGTGGGGGACGGGGGGAAGACGTCACGGCTCAGACGTCGCGGCGCGCGAGCATCCAGGAGGCCAGCGCCACCATGCCGCAGATGTAGCAGGCGCCATAGACCACCAGCCACCAGCTGGGGTCCACGGCGGCGCCCAGCGGGCCCATGAAGCGCTGGAGCACCGCCGAGGCCAGCGGCCGGGTGGCCACCGCGAACGCCTTGCGGTACATCGCGTCGGCGGGCAGGACCAGACTGATGTAGAAGCCGACGCGCTCCAGGGCGTGGGGGGCGCCAAGCGCGCCCAGCTGTTCCAGGAAGCCACCGATCACCGCCGCCCCGTAGAGCAGGACGCAGGCCGCCCCGTTGGCCAGGGTGGGCAGGAGCGTGCTGCCGAACAGCGTCAGGCCCAGCAGCATGAGTGGCTCCAGGCAGAGCAGGCCGAGCACCTCCACGGGGTGGGCGATGTCGGAGCCGGCGATCACGTGGGAGATGACCAGCACCGCGCCCTGCAGCGTCAGCGTGTACAGGACGAGCATGCCGCCGTATCCCAGAAAGCGCCCCAACACGATCGACTGCCGGCGCACGGGCCGCACCAGCACGGTCTGCAACGCGCCGCTCTCCACCTCGGTCGAGATCGCCCCGACCGCGACCAGGATGGCCAACAGACCGGAGAAGGACCGCGCGAGATACACCCCGATCATGGCGCCAGCGATGCGTCCCGCCGCAGAGAGCAGGGGATCCCCCGCCGTCTGCCCCACCAAGGCATGGGTGATGAAGCCGAACAGCACGAGAAAGCCCACCGTCAGCACGGCCCCGGCCAGGACCAGGCGCCGACGCATCGCCTCCTTGAAGGTGAAGCCGGCGATCGCCCCGAGCACGCTCAGTTGCTCGGCCATGCCTGGTCCTCCTGGTCCGGGGCGACCAGCCCGATAAACACGTCTTCCAGGGAGCGCCCGCGGGACTGCAGCCCGTGCAGACGCCCGCCGGCGCGCACGACGGCGTCGGCCACGTCCGCCAGGCCCCGCCCTCCGGCCAGGGCCAGCCGGATGCGCACCCGGCCCGCCCCCTCCGGCGCCCGCTCCAGGATGCGCCCGCACGCGGCCAGCGCTGCGGCGGCCGGCCCGTCGTCGGGGGCGATGCGCACCTCGGCCTCCTCGACGGCGTCGCGGAATTCGGAGACGGCGCCGGTGGCGACCAGGCGCCCGGAGCGGATGACGGCGACGCGGTCGGAGATCATCTCCACCTCGCTCAGCAGGTGCGTGTTCAGAAAGATGGTCTTGCCCTCGTTCCGCAACCGCAGCAGCAGGTCGCGCACCTCCCGGCGTCCGACCGGGTCCAGGGCCGAGGTGGGCTCGTCCAGGAACACCAGGGGGGGGTCGGCGAGCATGGCGCAGGCGATGCCCAGGCGCTGCTGCATCCCCTTGCTGTACCCGGACACCAGGCGGCGGGCGTCGTCCCGCAGGCCGACCAGGTCCAGTACCACGGCGATCCGCCCGTGACGCCGCACCGGTGGCATGCCGGCCAGCGCCGCGTGGAACTCCAGCACCTCGCCGCCGGTGGCCCATTCGGGGTAGCGGAAGAGTTCGGGCAAAAAGCCGATGCGGCGCCGCGCCGCCAGGCTCCCGGCCGGGTGTCCCATGACCTGCGCCGTGCCGGAGGTGGGGCGGATCAGCCCGACCAGCATCTTGACGAAGGTGCTCTTGCCCGCCCCGTTCCGGCCCAGGAGGGCGAAGATCCCGCCCCGCGGCACGGCGAGCGTGATACCGGTGCACCCCACGTGGCGGCCGAAGTACCGGGTGAGCCCCCGGGTCTCCACCGCCAGCGGACCCGCCCCACCGCTCACGCGCACCGCTCCTTCGGCCGGAGGACTCCCGACCGGCCACGGTGGGGGTCGGGAGGCGGTCGGCCAAGGCCTGGCCCCGCCAGTCCCATTCTACCGTGTGGAGCCCCTGGCATTTCGAGCCCCATCCCGAAAGCGAGGAAATCCGCCGGGAGCAAGCGGGCGGCGGGGAACCGAGCCCCCGCCGCCCGTGGCCGCTCCCCCTGTCCTCCGTCGGAGCTCAGGACATGCTGTGCGCCAGCGCGTTCGCCTGGGCCAGCGTCAGCGGCCCGTGGATCGCCCGCACCACGCCGCCGGCCAGCCAGACCAGCGTCGTGTCTCCGCCCTGGTTGGGCGCGGAGACGAACAACCCCTGCGAACCGCTCACCGTCACCGCCTTGGACACGCCAGACACCTGAGGAACCACCGCCGTCGTCTGCCAGTTGGTCACCGCCTGCAGTTGGCTGCGCAGGTTGGCCGGCAGAAACGGCAGATCGAGCAACGCCTGGCGCACAGCCGACATGTTCACGTCCCCGGGGACGCTGAGCGTGGGGCTGGGGCCCTCGGCGACCTCGATGGCCGGGCTTCCGTTCGGCCCCGTGTAGCGCAGGACCACCGACGCCGGCACCGACACCTCCACGGTGGCTCCGGTCAGCGTCGACGGCAGGCTCGCCGGATCGCCCACCGCCGCCAGCACCCCGTTGATCTCCGCGACCTGCACCTTGGACACCTGCACCTGCGCGGACGGATCAACGGTCACCGACTCCAGGGCGTACCCGGTCGGCAGCGACGAGGGCACCCCCAGCGCGAAGGAGACCTCCTTGCGGGCCTGCGCCAGGCTCACCGTGGTCGGCGACCCGCTCGGCGTGACGTGGACGCTGGCCAGCCCCTGGAGGCTCAGCGCCGACGCGGCGCCCGACCCGGCGCCGACCGCGGACCCGGCGGCGGCCAGGGCCTGCCGCATCTCGCTGATGTCCGACGCGCTGATGGTCACGACCTGCACCTGCTGCACCCGGAAGACCTGCAGCACCTGCGCGGCCACGGCGCGCAGCGGGGACACCGTGAGCGTGACCAGCGCCGCGGCCGCCACGGCCGCCGACGCCACGCCCCAGACCCGGGAGCGCGCCACGCTGCGCAGGCGCGCGCCACCCCCCCACACGGCCTCCAACCGCCTCCAGGCGGCGTTTCCGTCCACCCCCGCCGCGTCCAGGCCGCGCGCCTGGTGGTCCAGCCGCGGACCGGCCCAAGCGGCATCCGCCGTCAGCGCGGCCAGGGCCTCCCGGCAGGCGTCGCAGCCCCCCACATGCTGCCGGACGGCCTCCCGCTCCTCCGCCGCCAATTCCCCGTCCAGGTACCCGCGCAACGTGCCCTGTGCGCAATGCGTCACGGCGCCCGCACCCCTTCCGCTTCCAACGTGCCCGCCACCGCCTCGGCGCCAGCGGCGTCTCCGGTCTCGCGCACATACTCGCGGCGCAGGCCTGCCGTGGCCCGCGCCAAGAGCGTCCCGACCGACGTGGGACGGACGCCGATCGCCGACGCGATCTCGGCGTATGGCCGGCCGGCCGCCCGCAGGAGCAGGAGCATCCGGTCCCGGGGCGGCACCCGGTCCAGCGCCGCCCGCACGGCGGCATCCTCCCCGGAGTGCGTCGCGCCCACCGGGCGCAGGGCCGGATCCGTCCAGGCGGCGTCCTCGCGGCCGCGCCGCCGCCGCTCGCCGCGCAGGTAGTTGTAGGCCAGACGGACGCCCACCACGCGGAGCCAGGCCTCTGGGTCGCCCCCCCGCCGCAACGGGTGGCGCAACAGGCGCAGGAACGTCTCCTGCGCGATGTCCTCGGCCGCGGCGCGATCGCCCAACAGGTAGGTCAGGTGCCGCACCAACCCCGGGTAGTGGGACAAGAAGAGCGCGCGCCACTCGTCCGGGCTGTCCGCCCCAGGCCCCGACCGCTGCACCGTCCCTCGCCCCCCACCGTCACGCATTAACCACACCGCCGGCCGCCCGTCTGTGACACCGCGGCCCGCTAGCGACCCAGCGTCCGCTCCAGGGTGGAGGCCAGTGCGGTCTCCCAGACGTCGGCCGCCCGCTCCCAGGTGAAGCCCGCAGCCAGTTGCGCGGCGCGCTCCCCCCTCTGCACCACGCGTCCGGGGGCGCCCAGCAACTCGCCCACGGCCGTGGCCAGGGAGATCGGGTCCGGGTTGGTGACCGTCCCCTCCACGGCGAGCGCGGACTCTGCCAGGCCTGGGGAGTCGTAGACCGCGCAGAGCGTACCGCGCGCCGCGGCCTCCAGCACCATCCGCCCCCATCCTTCCCTGGCCGAGGTGGCGATCAAAAGCCAGCTGCGCGCCAACAGATCGTCGCGCCGCGGGTCGTCAACCTGGGGGAAGAAACGTACCCCGTCCTCCACCCGGGAGGGCGGGTCGCCGCGCCCGATCACCCACAACTGCGCCTGCGGCACCTGGGCGCGCACGAGCCGGTGCACGGCGAGGGCGTCCTCCAGGCGCTTGCCCGGGGCCTGCCAGCGCCCCAGGAAGGCGAGCGTGGGTTGCGGCTCCTTGCGAGGATGCGGGCCGTCGGACACGGTCACGCCGTTGTACGCGATGTGGGCCCGCCCCCGCCAGCCGCGGCCGCGCAGGTCCGCCAGGGTGGTCTGCGACACGGTGACGAAGGGCACGCCCCGGTAGGGCCGCAGGAGGGCGCCCTCCACGCCCGGCCCCAGCCGTCGGCGGACTGGCGAGGGGTCGTAGCGCCAGATCTCCCCCGCGCGCTGGTGGATGAGGGCGAGCACGGGCAGGGGGCTGCCCAGGGGCGTCAGGAAGCCGGAGACGTTGATCTGGTCGATCACGAGGTCGAAGGCGCGACGGTGGCGGCGCAGGTAGCGGCGTCCGGCCAGGTAGACCCCCGGCGCCGGCCCGCCGGCCACCACGCGAACCCCGTCGAAATCCCTCGCCGGCCCCTCGCAGAACCACGTCGCCGAGTGCCCACGGCGCACCAACTCGCGCAGCACGCACGCCGTGTAGACCTCGGCGCCGCCCGCCGCGGGATGCGCCGGCCCCCGCCAGGAGAGCATCAGCAGGCGCATGGCGCGATCACCGTACCCCGTGGCCCACCGCGGGGCCGTGGCGCTCCAGGTGCCGCGGCAGGTGCGCGGCGCGGATGCGCCGCGGGTGGTGCCGGGTGCGCCCGCGCCCGACCGACCGCACCACGGCCCCCAGTTCCACCAGGCAGCACAGGCAGTCCCCCAGGCCGATGCGGCTGGCCCGCCGGCGCATGGTCACCGCCACGGGCACCTCGACCACGTTCAGGCCGTCGGCGGCGGCCGAGGCCAGAAGTTCGACGTCGAAGAGGTACCCGGACACCTGCGCGTACGGAACGGCGGCACGCAGCCAGCGGCCCGAGAAGAGCTTCACCCCGGTCTGGGTGTCGCGGACGGGGAGGTGGAAGAGGCGCGCCACCAGCCAGCTGAACGACACGCTGATCACCCGGCGGAAGAGCGGGCGGGGGAGTTCGTGCCAGGCGAGCGAGCGCTTGCTGCCCACCACGACATCCGCCCCCAGGGCGTCCCGACAGCGGAGGAGGCGCTCGATCTCGGTCGCCGAGATGTCCATGTCGGCGTCGATGTACGCCACATCGTCCCCACGGGTGCGCCGCACCCCGGCGTGCACGGCTCGGCCCTTGCCGCCGTGCGGGATGGAGAGTACATGCGCGTCGCACTCGGGATGGCGGGCGATCCAGGCGGCGGCCAGTTCGGCCGTGCCATCGCTGCTGCCGTCGTCGACGACCACCACCTCGGGGCGGAGATGCGCCAGGCTCCCGTGGAGTTCATGGAGGCAGGCCTCGATGCGTTCGGCCTCGTTCCATGCCGGCACGACCACCGACAGCCCCGGCCGTCCGGTCGCGCGTGTCTGGCGCACCACCGATCGCCCCCCCCCGCGTCACCGGCTCCAGGCGGACAGATCCTTCTCCGGATAACGGTACTGTAGCATGGCCGTATCCTTGGCGTAGAACGCCCGCAGTTCGGCGGCGACGTCGGCGGGCGGCGGGCGGTGCTCCAGGTAGCGCGAGACGACCCACTGCGCCGTGGCCTCCGGCAGCAGGCGCTTGGCCAGGTGCGGCACCCGCAGGTGCACCAGCAGCGCATGCAGGCCGGGGTGCCGCGGCACCCCGCCGGTGTTGTGCCGCGTAAACGCCGGCACGAAGCGGTCGTCGACGCCGATGAAGCGGCAGACATCCGCAAAGAGCGCCTGGGGGCGCTGCTGCATCTCGTCGTAAAGCCAGACCCCGACCTGCTCCCGGGGGAAGACCGAGAGGATCGCTGACAGTTGCTGCCCGTACAGGCCCAGGCTGCGATGACCCCAGAGCGGCTCCCACCCCCGCCGCAGGCGCTCGCCCTCGCGTTCCAGCGCCTGGCGGAAGCTCCCCCGCTCGCGGCCGTCGCGCACCAGGTGCAGGTAACCCGCCCAGGCGCGGTCCAGGGGGTTGCGCAGCAGGACGACGAGGCGGCAGTCCGGGTAGGCCGCACGGATGTTGGCCGCCGAGGCGGCGGCGTAGTAGAGGTAGAATGGCGAGGCCTCACCGCGCGCCATGTGGCCCGCACCCTCCGCGAACAGCCCCCGATAGCGGTCGGGGTCGGTCACGATATCCCGGTTGAGGGCGTCGTCCCCGGGGCCGCAGAACGCCGGCTCGATCCCTGCGAAGTGGTGCGGCTGCTTGTTGGCCGGCATGTACACCTGAGGGTGCTGCTGCAGCCAGCGATAGAGCGCGGTCGTTCCGGACTTGGCCGCGCCGATCACCAGGAAGGTGGGGCCTTCCTCCGCGCGCGCCATGACCGCCCTCCCCGCTCCGTCACGCGTTCGCCGTTCTACCGCCCGCGACCGCCCGGCGCGTCCGCCGCAGCCACACGGCCGTCTGCACCGAGGCCAGCACGAAGAGCAACCCGAAGCATCCGACCTCGTCCGCCGTCAGGCTGGCGATCCCCGCATGGAAGGTGGCCAGCGCGGCCATCTCCAGAAGGCCACCGCCCACGGCATACACCCACACCCACCAGCTCTCCATGGCCAGCAGGTAGTGCAGCAGCACGTACATCAAAGAATATAGGAGAAACGCCAGTCCATACCACATGACATACGGGGCGATACTGGCGAACTGGCTCCCGAACAGCACCTGGACCACCGACGTCGGCGCCAGACCCAGAATGGCGATGGCGGCCGCGCCCGTGCCCGCCGTGGCCACCAGGCACAGGAAGAGGTAGCGGCTGGCCAGGGCCGGATCGTCGCGGTGGCGGACCAGGTAGGGGTAGACGACCGGCGGCAGCGCCCCGGTGCCGTAGGCGATCATGCGGCCGGTGACCGCCAACGCCGCGAACAGCCCGGCGTTGGCCGCCGTCAGGTAGTGGCGGGCCACCAGGATGTCCAGGTTGAAAAAGATGAGGCGCGCCACGGTCACCGCCGCCGGCAGAGTCCACAGCGCCCTGGTGGCGCCCCCGGCCCCCGGCGCCACCAGGGCGACCCCCCGATACAGGCGGTGCAGGATCACCAGCGCCGCGATCCAGATAACCGTGACCTCGCAGAGCGTCGCCACCCCCGCGCCGGTGATGCCCAGTCCGGCGTCGAGCAGTAACAGGACCGCCGCCAGTTTGAGGACGGCACCTGTCAGGTTGACGCCACCCGACGTGCCGAAGGCCCGCAGCCCCTGCAGTACGCCCGTCGTGACCGCGCCGGCCGCCACGGGGACCAGGGACGCGGCCGCGATCCAGATCCACACGGGGTGCTGCATGTGCAGGATCCCGGCCAGCGGGCGGGCCAGCGCGCCGACCACCAGCATGGCCACGATGCCCACCACGACCCCGGCGGCCGTTCCGCGGCGCAGGATCCAGGCCGTCACCCCGCGGTCGTCGGTGCTGGCCACCACGGCCGTGGCGGTGCGCGTGACGGCGCTGGCCCCGATCAGGAAGACGTTCACCAGGGCCACGATCGCGGCCAGCACCCCGTAGGACGCCGGCCCCAGGTGGCGGGCCGCCAACAGGTTGAACACCAGATTGCACGCGCCGGCGACCAGCATGGCACCCCAGTAGGTCACGCCGCTGCGCAGGAAGTGCCGCATCGCGGCCGCGGCCCGCTGGCCGCCCACCTCCACGCGCTCCCCCAACCCGGTGGACAGGCTCTGCGCGCTCATGATGCCGCCCCCAGGGGCGATGCCGTGATCGTGCTCCCGTTGTTCCCCCCGGCCAGGAACATCGTGCCCCCGACGACCACGGGGGCGGCCGTCGTGCAGGGGATGTTGATCCCGGTCCCCTCGACGAAGTTGTTGTATACGCGGGTATCCTCAATGGTGCCGGTCGCGGCGGCCAACTCCTCCAGGACGCTGTTCCCGGTCATGAAGAGGTTCCCGCCCACCAGTAGCGGCGGCGTGCGCACGGCCTGGCTGAGGTGCGTGGACCAGATGATCGCCCCCGTAGCGGGGTCCAGCGCCCACAGGTCCGGGATGCCCGGGCTGCCCACATACAGCCGGTTGCCCGCTACCGTGGCCACGCCCACCTCCTCCCCGTCAAAGGCGGCCAGGGCGCCCTCCCCCGCCGCCCGCTGCGCGGGGTTGAGCAGGTCCGTGCCCAGCGTGGTCTGCCAGAGGACCTGCCCCGTGGTGGCGTTGAGCGCCAGTTCCACCACCTGCTTGAAGACCGAGCCCTCGGGGGCCTGGATGAAGACCGTGTTCCCCAGGGCCGCCGGGGTACCGTCGTCGATGCCGCTGTCCGACTGGGGCAGCGGCAGCACCCAGGCCAGCTTGTGGGTCTGGATGTTGACGCCCATCAGTTGACACGGCGCGCAGCCCCCGAAGACGGCGATGTTCCCCACCAGCGTCGTGGAGGACATGCTGACGATCGCGCCGTCGTTCACCTGCCACAGGAGCTTGCCCGTGGACGCGTCGACCGCGTAGAACGTCCGCCCTCCCCCGGCCTCGTAGAGCACGCCGTTGCTGTAGGCGGGGGTGGGCATGTTCTCGCCGACGGTGGGAAAGAGCCATTCCTTGACCCCCGTGGCGGCGTTCAGGGCATACAGCCCGCTCTGCCCGGTGCCGCGCGTCACATCGCCCACGTAGCCCTTGTTCCCCGAGGCCACGAAGACCCGGCCAGCGGCGACCAGCGGCTGGCTCATGACCTGGTTGTTCATCGCGGCGGCCCAGATCATCCGCCCCGTCGTGGCGTTCAGCGCGTACACGCAGGTATCCATCGAGCCGGCATAGACGACCCCTTTGACCACCGAGGGAGCCGACACGACGCTCCCGCCCGTGCTGAAGCTCCAGGAAACCGCAAACTTCCGCGCGGTCGTCAGCAGCGGGTTGTGGGCGGGGCCCGCCTGAAAGCTGGTCCAGCTGCTCGCCCCGACCGCCGTGTTCGTCGGCCCCTGGGACTGCGACTTGCCGGCGCACCCCTGGGAGTGCACGGTGAACGGCCCGGACACCAGGTGGTGGTGGAGCCAGGCGTAATCCACCCCGGCCGCGCACACCACCGCTAGGGCAAAGCCGATCACGACCATCCACGCGGTGCGGTGCCGCCACCTCGCCAGCAGTCTCATCAGTGAGGGTTTTCCCCTTTCGCCCTGCGCACGATGCGGGTTCCGGCGGTCGCAGGGCGCTCGTCCGGGGTCCAGGCGCGTTGACAATTCCACTGAAACCCGCATGGTCTGCCCGTGGAACAGCCTATCAGCATCGTGTGAACAAAGTGTGAGGTGACGGCCATTCCGCGCGCTCCGGCCGTGCCCGCCCCCCTGGGGCGTCCGCTGGCAGGCGCCCCCAACAGGTTCTCGGCGCGCGGGCGGGAGGTCCTGCCGCCATGCGTCGCACAAGCGGGGACGGCGCCAAGGGGCGCCCCTTGACGGTATGGCGATATCGCGATATCTTGTGACGCGGAGGGGCTGCCCTGTGTCGATGCGGTATGTCACCACGAACGTCCGCTTCGATCCCCGCGACTACGAGGACCTGCAACGCCTCGCCGCGGCAAGCGGCAACAGCCTGGCGGCGCACGTGCGGCTGGCGGTGAGCGCCTATCTGGGGCATGTCGAGCGGCCGGGCGAGCCGGAGGCGGGCACCTCGGGCTCCGGGGGCGCGCCCGAGGTGCCTGCCGTCGTGCACGGCAACACCCTGGTGCTGGAGGAGCCATTGCAGGAGTTCCGCGAGGGCACGCGGGTCTGGGTCCATTGCCTGGCGGAGGCGGAGGTGCGGCTCCGCCACGAGCGCCGCCAACTGCTCGCACGCCTCCTTGACGAGTTCGAAGCCATGCCGCCGGGAAAACCCGCCGCAGTCGGCGACGACGACCGGGAGCTTTACCGCTCTTGAAAGAGGTCTTCACCGACAGCGGACCGCTGTATGCGTTTTTCGACGCGCTGGCTCCCCGGCATACCGACGCCGTGCAGTTGTTCCGGACCGCACCGCCGCTGGTCACCACCAACATGGTGATCGC
>JAJZWQ010000106.1 GCA_021846605.1 Bacillota bacterium
AGAGGCTCGCCTGCCAGGGCCGGCCGTCGTCACCCGTCATCCGTAGCTGCCGGGGGCAATGCCCCTACGAACGTTCGGTGACACAGAGCCCCGTTAGCTACACCCCTCAGCGCTGTTGACCCCGGCCGCCGTTCCGGGCCGCCGGCAGGAATCAGTCCGACGGTGCGGGACGACCCTGCCGACGGCGGCCAGCGCGTTGTTGGTGCGCATCCGCGCGCGTATCACATCGGGCTAGAAAGTCTGCGCAAGTCTGAACTGACGTGCCACGCGCGGGCCCCCTTGGATTCTTCGCCCTCCTCCGCGAGGGTTCTTCCCGACAGCCTCCGTGGCCGTCAGGCCCCCGACGGGACCGGATCACTCCGGCCCGGCCAGTGGCGGTTGTGCCGTTTCCCCCGGTCCACGAGGCGAACCGGGGGCCCCGTCTCCTTCCGGCGGCCGAACCGGTGGTCCAGGATGCGTCCGACTTGCCCCACGGGCGTCCATCGACCGATCTGGGGGTCGTCCGCCCGGGCCAACAGGTTCAGGGCGGCACAACGTCCGCGGCACCATCCCATCCGCCTTGCTGGCAGTGAAACCCCTCCCCGCAACCGTTTGCAACCCAGATTCCAGCGGCCCGGTTGCGGCGGCGGATCCGCCAGGCCTTGCCGACATCCCCGCGGCTTCTGCCCGATTGGCGAGTCGCAACCGGTTGTTGCCCCGGCCGGTCTCCGTCGTCTCCCGCGACAGCCGATCCAGCAGCCCGCCGTACCCCACCCCGTACTTCCCACCGCCGGAGGAGTACCAGCCACACGCTCCTCAGCCTCCCCGGCGGCAGCAAAAAGGTGGACGGTGGAGTCGCTCCCCCACATGACTGCGCGGAGGCATGCGCGCCCGAGCGACGTCCACGCGCCCCGCGCTTGCCGACTGCCCCGGGGTGGGGCAGGATGGTGTTCTGCCCAGGGGGGGAGGGGAGCCCTTGCCGCTCAGCTGGACCCGCCTGCCCTTCCGCTACGACACCCCGACGGATTATGCGCGCCAACTCTCGGCCTGGATCGGACGGGCGCTGTATGAAGTCTTGCCGGCCCGGGGCTATCAGGTGCGGGAGGAGCAGGCCTACTTCGCCTTCCGCGTCGCCAGCGCGCTGGCGGCCGGCCGACCCCTGCTGGCCGAAGCGGGTTCGGGTACGGGCAAGACCTTCGCCTACCTCCTGCCGGCCATCTGTCACGCTCGGCTGCGGGGCAAGCCCGTGGTCGTGGCGACTGCGACGTCCGCCCTGGAATCGCAACTCGCGGGCCCGGACGGAGACATCGCCACGCTCTCGCACCTGCTGGCCCTTGATGTGGACGCCCGCGTGGCGCGTCGGCCGGAGGATGTCGTCTGCGACATCCAGGTCGAGCGGTATGCCGCCTCCGCGGGTAGGGCGGCCGGGCGGGCGCGCCTGTTGCGCTGGGCCCAGGGGAGCCGGGAGGGGGCCCGGGCCGAATTCCCCGAGGCCTCCGACGCCCTCTGGGGGGAGGTGGCCTGGGACGCCAACTGCCGCTGCGACATTTGCGCGCGCCGTGGGTACTGCCGCCTCATGCGGGGTCGCGCCCACACGCGGGCGGCGCAGGACATCGTCGTGGTGAGCCACGACCTGTTTTTTCAGGACACCTTCAGCCACGACCGCCTGCCCCCGGGGCGCATGCCCGTTCTGCCGCCGTTTTCAGCGGTGGTCTTCGACGAAGGGCACCGCGTTGCGTCCGCGGCGCAACGCGCGGCCGGGTTCCGCCTGAACAGCGACGAGTTGCGGCAGGCCATCGAGGGGTGCGAGGGGCAGGGAGTGCGGGTCCGGCTCCTGCACCTGGCCGAGACGGCGCGAGCGGCCACGCAGGGGTTCGCCGTCCGGCTGGCGGCCGACCGGGTGGAGGACGACGCGGGGGAGGACCGCGTGGCGGTGCGTCGGTCGCCGCAACTGCGGGAGGCGGCGGCTCACCTGCAGCGCGTGTTGGCCCACCTCCAGGACGAGATGTCCATCGAGGAGGGCCTCCACGTAGAGACCGCCTACGGGGACCGACTGGGCGTCCTGCAGCACCGGTTGGACGACGCGCGCGCGGCACTGCGCGGGATCGAGGGGGAGGGCCAGATCCCGTTCTGCGCGCGCGACGACTTCTGGGTCGTCCCCCGCGATCTGGGGCCGCTCTGGCGGCGCCACCTCCCGCCGGGTGTCCCCCTGGTGTTCTCGTCGGCGACGCTGTCGGCCGCCGGGTCGTTCGCCTACGCCGCCGAGACCCTGGGGCTGGAGGCGCCCCTGACCGCGCGCGTCGGCGTGCCCTTCCGTCTGGCGGCGCAGGTCGTCTGCTACCTGCCGTCCGACCTGCCCCCGCCCGAGGCCCCGGACTTCTGGCCCCGCGTGGGGCGGCGGATCGCCGACCTCCTGCGGCACACGCGGGGCCGGGCCCTGATCCTGCTGCCCAGCGCCGCGGACCAGGCGCGGTTGCGGGGGTGCCTGGAGACGGAGTACCGGGTGCGCTGGGAAGGGGATGCCGGGCCCGAGGCGCTGCTGGCGGCCTTTGCCCGCGACAGCGAGTCGTGCCTTGTCGGGCACTCCTTCTGGGAGGGGATCGACGTCCCCGGGGAGACCCTCTCCGCCGTCATCGTCCCGCTGCTGCCGCTGCCCGGCCGCGACCCCTTGGCGGAAGCCCGCCGGGAGGCCGCCGCCGCCGCCGGTGGAGATCCCTTCGCCACGGTGGACGTGCCGGCCATGGCGTTGCGCCTCAAGCAGGGCGTGGGGCGACTGATTCGGACGGAGACCGACCGCGGCGTGGTCGCGATCCTGCGGGAGCCCACGGGGGAGGGGTCGGCGGCGCTGTTGCGCGCGGCCGTCGCCGACGCCCTGCCGCGGGATGTCCGCCGGGTCCGCACCCTGCCGCCGGTGGAGCGCTTTTTTTCCGCTCCGCAGGGGGCGTCGTCCCGTGCCCCCCGCCGGCGCGCCGGGGCGCCGCGACCGCGGCGCGGTTGACGCCCTGGCGCCGTAAGGTACATCGGCCAAGCAGACACGTCGGCCGCTCTTGATGCGCGGCGCCTCAGCCCGCCTGCGAATCGGCCGCTACGCGAGGTTCAGCCGACCGCCGCAGCGGACCCAGAGCGGGCACGACGGGTTGGGCGTCGCCAGCATACGGCGCATGGCCCCGGATGGACCGATTCCCTCCGGCCTCGCCGAGCGGGGCCCACGTGTGCGCCAGGATGGGGGATGTGCCCGGCCCCGGGGGGGAAACGGTCGATCCCGCCCGACAGCGGCGTCCACTTGCGGATTGGTCCAAAGCGCGGACCAGCCAACTTTCACGATATCATCCGGTGCGGTGCCGGGTTTGTCAGCCCCCGGCCATTTGCTCATTGGCGACGCCAACGGGGAACGCCCGGCCGGCCGACCCCGTCGCCCCGCGGCACCCTGGCAGGCCAGCCCTGGCCGCGCACCGGCCATGGCTGGCCTCCGGACATCGCCGACCTACGGCATCAGCGCGGCCGGCGCACCCACTCCGGAATGTACCCAGGGGTCCGCGGCCACGGGTCCGTCCACGCCGCCGGCTGGAAGATGCGATCCGCGTCCGGATCCGCCGGTTCGTCCGGTGGGGGGTACCGCCGCCACTGGTCCCCCGCGAGCGGTTCGTCATAGCCGTCGCGCGCCAAGCGCGTCAGCAGGGACCCGCGGAGGTCCCGCAGGACGGGCGCCCAGGCGAGGTCCCCCGCCAGGTTGGCGACCTCGTACGGACCGGCCGTCAGGTCGAAGAGGAACTCCCGGTCGTCCGGAGCCGAGTAGAAGTACTTCTGACGGCCGTCCGTGGCCATGTAGGACCCCTTGTCGCCGCTGCCCACCTGCCCGTATACGCGCCGCCCCTCCGCGCGCTCGGTCAGCGGCGCGCCGTCCAGCCCGTAGGGCGTGGGATCCAGCCCGGCGGCGATCAGCGCCGTGGGCATGATGTCCACCAGGCTGACCGGCTCGCCCACCACGGTGTGCGGAGCGACATGACCGGGCCACCGCAGGATGAGCGGCACCCGGGCCGAGGGATCGAGGAAGCTCCGCTTGCCCCAACTGCCGTAGTCCCCCAGGAGTTCGCCGTGATCGGACGTGAAGACGACGAGGGTGCGGCCGGCCATGCCGGTCAGTTCGAGCACGCGCAGGAGCCGCCCGAGGTGCTGGTCGATGAAGGAGACGCAGGCGTAGTACGCGGCGCGGATCGTCCGCGCCAGCGTGTCGTCGGGGCCGGACTCCCGGTACTTGTACCGATTCTGGTGCCGCATCCACCATGTCTGCATGGCCTCGAACCCGGCGGGGCGGAACGGCTTGGGCATGTCGATGGTCCGGTAGAGTCGGTTCCAGGGCACGGGCGGATCGAACGGCGGGTGCGGTTTGATGAAGCTCACCCAGAGAAAGAACGGCTGGCGCTGATCGTGCGTACGGAGGAAATGGGCCGCCCGGTCGGCGGTCCACGCCGTGGTGTGCAGTTCGGCCGGCAGTTGCGACACCTGGGGGATGTAGTACATTTCACCGCGCACCCCGTGCGGTTCGTGGACGTGAGAGAACCCCTTCCCCTGCAGAAAGCTGAGGAAGTCGTCCTCTTCGACCGACCCTGGAATCTCCTCGCTCAACTCCATGGACTGGAAGCCGAGCGCGCGCCGGGGCGGGGTGAAATGCATCTTGCCCACCGCGTGGGTCACATAGCCCGAATCGGCGAGGACTCCCGGTATCGTCGGGAGGTTGGGATCCATGGGCGCTCCGTTGTTATAACAGCCGGTGCGGTGGGGCAGTCGGCCGGACATCAGGGCAAACCGGGCGGGAGCGCACACCGGACTCGGCGTGTAGCAGCGGTCGAAGCGCGCCCCCTGGGCGGCCAGACGGTCGAGGGTGGGTGTGCGGATCAGCGCATTCCCGGCGCAACCCATGGCGTCCGCACGCTGTTGGTCGGTCGTGATCACCAGGATGTTGACGGGTGTCTCAGCCACCGGCGGCCCCCCCACTCGCGCAACCTTGGGCGGTCCGGGTGGCACGCGCGCGCCCCCGCCCGGGCGGCCCCGCCCGCCCGCCACCCGGCCATATCGCCGCAGGCATGCGCTCCGAGACGGCCGCGACCCCGCTCCGCAGGATCGCAGAGGGCCGGATCGCTGTCGCCATCCAGGATGTTGGCGATGGGGGCAAGCGTGTCCTCCTTCCTCAGACCCTCTCAGCGGCCGAGCGTGGCCCTGGTGTCCGTCGACGTCTGCGGGGGAAGTCGGCGCAGGGCGGCGCGCCTCGCATCACCGCAGGGATCCCGTTGCTGGGGGGGGTGACGGGTTGCTGTTGGTCCGTCCACTCCGGGACGAGTCGGAAGCGTGTCGACCGAAAGGAATGTCCTATCTGCACGCCTGCCCACGGAGGTCGACCGGGCCGGAACCTACGGGGTCAGCCGGACGACTGTGACCAGGGCGATCGCCAAGTTGCAGAGTATGGGCCCGATCCGGTCGCGCCAGGGGGATGGAACGTATGTGGAGAACACGATTCCGCGCGCCTCGGCGCTCTTCGTCTCCGCGGTCCTGGCCGCGCCCCCGCGCCTGCGGCAACTGCTAGAGCTTCGCCGGCTCCTCGAAAAGGAAATCGGCCGTTTGGCGGTCGAACGCGCCGGCGTTCGTCGCGGCGTACGTCGCGTTTCACCTCACCCTGTCCGAGGCCTCCGGCAATCAGATCCTGTCGAGGTCTACCGGCGGGCGCAGGACCTGCTCAAGCAACAGATGCTCCTCGGAAGCCGGCGGACCGGGGCCGCCGAGCGCGCAATCGCCGCCCACGCGCGCACCCGGGGCCTGCGGCTCCGCTCGTCCGAGCGTGGGGGTGGAGGGCCGTGCGCGCTGATCGGCGGCTGAATCTCACCGCGGTCGCGACCGTGTCGGGGGCGGGAACGCGATGCCCGCGCGCCGTGCATTGGACGACGCTCCTGTTGCCCCTTTGGCGCGCGGGTGAGGAGGCCGCGGTCGCTTGGGCCATATTGACGGCCGCCTGCATCGCGATCAGGCCGCCAACATGCGTCCTCGCCCGCGCGTGCCGGTGGGCAACTCCTCTGAGGCGCGCCGCAACGGCGCGCTCTTCCCAGATTTGCCTCCAAGTGGCGTGGCATTCCGATCTGCTCGCGGTATGATACGGGCGCGTCGGCCGAGTGCCGTCGGACCGTGTGGAAAGGAGTCGAATCATGCGTCTTGCCCGAGCCGCGACACCCGCGGTCGCGGCCTTGCTGCTTGCCGCGTGCTCCACTGTGCCCGCCACCGCTCCCGTGAGCCACAGCTCATCCGCTGGGTCCAGGTCCACCACGGGTGCGGCCTCGAATTCCACCAGTGGCGGCACCTCCGGTACCACGTCCGGCTCCTCGACCTCCGCCAACGCGTTTGCGGGATCGATCTCGGCGAACTTCCCGGGGTCGGTGGCGCTCAATCCCAGTGAACTGTACGCCAGCAATCACTCGCCCGTGATCACGGCCACCACGCAGATGAGCACCCATCTGGGCAAGATCGTCAACGGCGTCTACGAGCTGATTCCCACCGTCCACCCCGACCCGGCCGCGTCTCCTCTGCCGTCCAACCTCCTGATTGCCGACGGGAGCGCCAACCGCATCATCGAGGTCAACGTCCAACACCAGATCGTCTGGGAAATGGGTGGCCTGGCCGATCCGGACGACATCCAGGTGTACGCGCCGGGCAAGCTGCTGGTCAACCAGGAGAACGATAACCGCGTCGTGGCGATCAATATGGCCACCAAGAGCATCACCTGGTCCTACGGGCACTTGGGAGTGCCGACGCAGGGCCCGGGAGCGGCCCAACTGACCGGATCCGGCTACATCAACAATCCCGACGATTCCTACAGGTTGCCCAACGGCGACATCCTGATCGACGACGCCAACAACCAGCGCGTCATCGTCGTCACGAAGGGCGGCCAGGTGGTCTGGCAGTACGGAACGATCGATCCCAAGACCCACATCGGCGTCCCCGGGGTCATCCCCGGGTACCTGATCGGGCCCAACGACGACGTGCCGCAACCGGACGGCAACCTCCTGATCACCAACGTGGGCAACAATGCCGTCCACAACAGCCACAACGTGATGGAGGTCAATCCGGCGGGACGGACCCTGTGGACCATGGTCGTGCCCGCACAGTATCCGTCTGACGCCCTCAAAATGCCCAACGGATCGATCCTGGTCGCGGACTGGGTCTCTCCCGGCCACATTTATCTCTTTGGGCCAGGCGGACACGTCCGTTGGAACTACACGCCGACAGGCGCCAACCAGCTCAACCATCCCTCCTCTGCGCAGTTGCTTTCCAACGGTGATGTCCTGATCTGCGACGACCACAACGACCGCATCATCGTTGTCCAGCCTACGGGGCCGACCAGCGGGAAAGTGGTCTGGCAGTACGGGCAGACGGGCGTCGCCGGTACCGGCCCCGACCAGTTGGACGACGCCTCGGGCGTCATTCCCGTCACGCCGGCCCTGAACCCGGAAGAGTCCGCTCCCGGGTACAATCCGGCCGGGAACGGCGGCAAGCCGTAGCGCTCCCGCCCGGGGACGCGCCGAGGCGCGCGATCTGGGTGGGAGGCGGCGGCTGCGGCCTCGCTTCGGCCAGGGCACGGACGCCTTCCTTCGCCGTCAGGGGAGACGCCCCCAATGGCGACCAGGGGCGTCCCCTGCGATGCAAAGCCCGGCGTCCTCTGCGTCCGGGGTGCGAAACGAGCGGACCACGGACCTGGCGAAAACCAAGTCGGTCATCGTGGTCGAAGACCTGTTCGTGCACGGCCTGATCCGTAACCGGCATCTGTCGCGGGCCATCGCGGACGCCGGATGGGCGGAGTTCCGGCGGATGCTGGAGTACAAGAATGGTACGGGTCCCGACTGATCGTCGCACCCCGCTTCTACCCGTCGACCAAGACCTGTTCGGCCTGCGGTCACACCAAGGCCGAGATCTCACTGGGCGAGCGGGTCTTCCGTTGCGAGGGATGTGGGGCAGAGATCGACCGGGACCTGAACGCGGTGCGGAATCTCGCGTCGCTTGTCGCCGGGAGTTCCCTGGAGACGCGAAACGCCTGTGGAGGAGAAGGCTCTGGCTGAGAGCACTGCCCGGCGAAACCGGCTCCTGCGAAGCAGGAATCTCCAAGCAGGAAACTGACCGCGCAAGCGGTCGGAAACAAAAGGCTACGAGGAGAGGAACGGTTGATCAGCTGCACAACGGAGCGTAGCGGGTTCGGGCGGAGAGTCTGCCGCCCGGTACAATGCTCGCAGCACAACCGGAGAGGAGACGCCGCCCCAAGGCACCGGCTTGCCGGAAAACCGCTTCGGGCACATGGCTCCAGATCGCTCCTCTCCTTGCCGGGATGGCGACACGCGACCTCGGCGGGTCGCCGTCAACCGGCCGAACGTCCCGCGATCCAGCCGGACAAGCCGTCGGTTTCAGCGACGGTCGTTGACTCCGGTTTTCGCCTGTCAGCACTCCGATACGCTGATCGGCGCCTGCGCGGCACCGTCTGCGACCTCGCGCTGGCCAGATGGTTTCGCCATGCTTGCCCGCCCTGTGGTCGCTCCAATGCACTCCGGTCCCCACATCCCGCGCCGTCCTACATACCCGGCTGCTCCCGCATTGCTGGCCCGAGGCCCGCCTCCCTCGTGGGAATGACGCGTTCTGGCGTCCCATCGGCAGGACACACGATCGGATGCGCGTATTCGTGAGGTTTTTGGCGCGTGCCGCGTTCGGCTGGCGCCCACTCAGGGAGGAGGCCCTCTCCGTGCCCCCGCCCGCCGCCCCCTCCGCCGCACCTGGGTCGCCACGCCCCCAGGGCGCAGCGGCGCAGGGTCTGAGCCTCTGCGTGGCGGCCATCTGCCTGTACTGGCTGAGCCTGTATCTGTTTGTACCGGTCCTGGCGCCGCGGGCCCACGCCTTGGGAGCCAGCGTCGCTGCGGTGGGCATGGTCCTCGGCGCGTATGGCTTCGTCCAGTTCTTGCTCCGCATCCCCCTTGGGGTCTGGAGCGACCGTCTCGGCCGGCGCGAGCCGTTCTTGGCCGCCGCACTGCTGGCGTGCGGGATCGCCGCCGTCGGCATGGCCCTGGCGCATTCGCCGTGGGAACTGGGCGTCTTTCGCGCCGTCTCCGGATTGGGGGCCTGCGGTTGGGTGGCCATCACCCTCCTGTTCGCCGAGTTCTTTCCCGCGGAGCGCACGGGCCAGGCCCTCGGGGTCGTCGGCTTCTTGGCCACCGGATCGCAACTGGTCGGCACCTTCGCCGGCGGACTGGTGGCGCAGTTCTTCGGCTTTGGGGCGCCCTTTCTCGGGGCGGCGGGGCTGGCAGCCGCCGGCCTGCTGTTTGCGCTGGCCGTGCGTGGATCCGGCGGGCGCACGGCCGCTCCGCCCGTGTCCTTGCGGATGCGCCTGGCGGCAGGCCGCGACCGCGGGGTCCTCACGGCCTCCGGGCTTTCGATCGTCTCTCATTACGTGACCTTTGTCACCGTGTTCGGCTTCAGCCCACTGCTCGCCGTGACCCGCTTCCACGCGGGCGGAGTCGCGCTGGGGCTGCTGTCGGTGTCCTCGGGGGTGCCTACCGCTCTGGCCTCGCTGGCCAGCGGATCCCTCGGCGGCCGATGGGGGCGTAAGAAGGTGTCCGTGCTCGGCTTCACGCTGGCCGCCCTCGGCACCGCCACGCTGCCGCTGGCGCCGCACATGGCCCTGCTCGACGCCGTTTCGGCGGCCATCGGGCTCGGTCTGGGACTGCTGGGGCCGACGCTGATGACGACGGCTGTGCAGAATTTCAGCCCGGAGCGGCGCGGTGCCGCGATGGGGTTCTACCAGTCGCTGTATGCCATCGGTATGTTCGGGGGGCCGGCCATGGCCGGGATGGTGGGGGCTCGGCTGGGCATGGGCGGGCTCTTCCTCACCACAGCGGCGCTGGCCGCGCTGGCGGCGTTGGCCGCTTGGCGCGTGCTCAGGGGACCGGTGCGGGTGTAGGCGCCGTGTGCCGCCGCCCGGGCGCGTGCGGGCTTCGTCGGGCAAGCGGCTGCGCTGTGCCGCCGGACGCGCCGATGCCGACCGTGAGGGGGCTGGCCCGCGCCGCCGCGGTGCCGACTCCCGCCGGCCGCTCGCGCTGATAGGCTGGTCGCCGAGAAGGGGTGGGGGAGTGCACCGCAGGAGGATGCGGCCGACCGGCCGCTTTTGGTGGCTGACCGCCGGCGTGGTGGCGGCCCTGGCGGTGGGTACGGCGGTCTCCCTCGGCCACCGCGGGGCACCACGGCGCGTGTCCCGCCCGGGGAGCGCGGCGCCATCCTCGTCTTCGTCCTCTTCTCCGTCTTCCTCCGCTTCCGTCTCGGCGCCGACTTCCGTGCCGACCTCGGTGTCCGTGCAAACGCTCGCCGCGCGACTGCCCGTAGGTCTGGTGGGCCTCTCGGCGGCCGCCGTCGGCGGGCAGGTCTACCTCTTTGGCGGCAGCGGACCGCAGGGCTTCAGCGACCAGATCTACGAGTTCAACCCCACCGCCGATACGCTGACGGCGGTGGGGACACTGCCCCGCGCCCTGCACGACGGCGCCGCGGTCGCAGCCGGAGGCGGGATCCTGTTCTGCGGCGGCGGCAGGAACACCATCCTGAACACCGTCCTGCAGTATCGTCCGGGGGCCGCGACCGCTCAGGCGGTCGGCACCCTGCCGCAGCCCCTGGCGGACCTCGGCGCGGTGAGTCTCGGGGGGCGCGCCTACTGCCTGGGCGGGTACACCGGCACGTCGTATAACTCCGGGGTGTATGCGGTGGGTGCCGGTGCGGCCCAGACAGTGGCCCACCTCCCGTTGGCGGTGCGCTACGGGGCGGTGGCCGCCGCCTCCCTCCGCATCTGGATCGTCGGGGGGCTGCTGAGCAACGGATCGGCGACCGCCAGCATCCAGTGGGCCACGCCCGCCGGAGACTCCGGTAGCGCTGGCGCCATGCCCCAGCCGCTGGACCGCGCGGCGGGCGGCGTGCTGGGCGGCGAGGTGATCGTGGCCGGCGGCTGCAACGCCAACCTGATCCCCACGTTCACGACCATCTGGGGGATCAATCCGGGAAGCCCGTCGGCGTTCCGCGTGCTCGGGTCCCTTCCGCAGCCGCTCTGCTGGGGTGCCGCGGCCTCCGTGGGCGGTGTGATGTATCTGTTCGGCGGGGACGCCGGCCCCGCCCAGATCGCCGCGCAGACCATCTACGCTATCCGGGCGGGGTAGTGGCAACGGTCCCCGGGCGGTGCGGGCACGGGCCGCGCCCCTGCGGTCGGCGGGGGAAGGCCGCCGGCCAGTGGTGGGGCTGGCTGCTGGCGGCGTATGAGTGGCGCGGCGGATTGCCCGAGAGGCGCATCGCGACTCACTGCCGCGTGGTACGCGGACCTCGGTGCCAGAGGGGGCGGCCAGCGCGCAACTCCATCGGTCAGCGCCGCGCCAGCCCTTGGGGCGCACCATCTGCGGCAAGCTGGCCTCAGGCCGCCACCGGCACACCGGACCGGGGGACGGACCGAAGTCAACTACCGCCAGCTAAAGCCGGCGGCTTGCAGCTACAGGATCGTGCTGCGATAGGCCGGTTGACGGCGGCCCGCCGGGATCGCGTGTAGCCATCCCGGCAAGGTGCTTCCAGGCGATGTTCCGAGCGCCGTTGAGGTCCGCATTGAGGCGGAAGCCGCA
>JAJZWQ010000107.1 GCA_021846605.1 Bacillota bacterium
TCAACATCGGTCGCCGGGGCGCCGTCATGCGCCCGCACGCCACGCCCGCGCAAGCGGGGTGATTGGCAAGCCGTCGTCTTATAGGCGACGGTCATGACATAGTGCCCAATGTACGAGCGGCGGAAGCGGTCCGCGCTACTGTTGGGGTAACTGCCGTGGATGACGCTGCCGTTGAAGAACAAGACATCGCCCGGCGCCAGGCGAATGGTCACCGGAGACAGACCCGGGGGCAGCGGCACCTCATCGGCGGTGAAGGATAGGCGGGGATCGGCCTTCCCGGGGCAGAGGATGGCGGTGTCCCGGGTGCCCGGCACCACCATCATCCCACCGTTCTCCTCGTCGCAGGGATCCAGCGCCATCCAGGCCGCCACGCACTTGCCCGGGGTCGTGCGCAGGTAGTAGTCGTCCTGGTGCAGCGCCTGTCCGCGGGCCGTCGGGGGCTTGAAGTAGAGCATGCTCTGGGCGGCGAGCGGCTCCTCGCCGAAGACCGCCCGCAGGACCGCCAGGATGCGCGGGTGCAGCAGGTACCCCCGGGCACAGGCGTTCACCCGGTGCGGATGCATCATGCGCGGATAGACCCGCAGGATGTCTCCCCCGCTCTCCGCCGGAGACACCGGCGCAAAGCACCCGGGGATGGGCCCGCCGGCACGCATGGTCATGAAGGTGTCCAGCAGTTCGCCCACCTCGTCGGGGGCGAGCAGGCCCCGTTCCACCAGGTAACCCTCCCGGGCGAAGGTCGCCTGCAGCTCCTGGACGCGCGCGACGGGCAGGCTCCCGATCGCCACCCGTCCCACCCCCGGCGGACTCCGTCTCCATCCCGACTCCAGCATACGCCTTCCGACCGGCCCCGTGGTCCGCCCCGGGAACCCGTCAGCCCCAGCGCAGCCGAACCGTGGCCAGGCGCCGCGGCGCCAGTTCCAACGCGACGGCCCCCCCCGCCACGGGGAGCGGCACGCGCGGCGCCCCGAAGAGGTCGCACTCCCAGGCAGCCGCCACCGGTCGGGCTCCGGCCTCCAGCCGCACCGGCCGCGGGGCATCCCCGGCGTGGAAAAGGCGCGCCAGGGCACCCTCCCCGTCGGGCAGGAGGTGCAGCAGCAGGATCCCCTCCCCCCCGACAGACAGCAGGCCCCCCGTCGGCGGCAGGGGCGCGTCGGGACCCGCCGGATCCCAGGCCGGCGCCCACACCGGGCCGTGCGCCACCTCCTCCCCGAAGCGGTGCGCGGCGGCCTCCGCAAAGTCGCCGGCGTGGGGGCGCACGACGTAGCGCGCCTGGACCCGGCCGGCCTGGTGCGCGCGGAAGTTGGTCTCCCAGTAATTGTTCGTCACCCAGCCCAGGAACCAGGGCCGCGCGGGGTCCGCCCGCCGGGTCCCGTGGGCGAAGTGGAAGCCCCCGAACTGCGCCAGGGGGTTGTCCGGGGTGGCCACGGTGACCCCGCCGGCCGGCCCGCTCAGATCCACCCAGCGCTGCACCGTGAAGTAGTCGCGGCAGCAGCCGGGGATCTGGTCCGCCTCGACGCGCACCGCCACCCCCCCGGCGTCGAAACGGGCGGTCGCGCCGATCAGCGCGAACGGGAAGAACAGATAGGTGGCCTCCGGGTGGGTGATCGGCCGCATGGTCCAGGCGGCCGAGACCTCCAGATCACCACTGCCCTCCTCCAGGGTGAAGACGATGCGGGCGTCGTCGACGCCCGCGGCGTCCAGATGCTGCTCCACCCGCCAACCGCCAGGCGTCCGCAGCACCCGGTGCTGGCGCACGGCCGCCCCCCTCCGCCGCGCGCGCCAGTCGCCCCGCCATCCCCCCGCATACAGCAGGTGCCGGGGCCAGGGGTGCTGGCGGTCGGCCACCTCCTCGTGCACGAAGCTCGCCAGGGGCCAGGGGGCCGCGGGGTCGACCAGTTCCCGCTCCAGGGTCTTGTCCCACCAACCGGCGATCCCGCCACGTTCGCGATCGAACGTGATCCGCAGGCGGTCGGTCTCCACGACCGCCGCCTCGGAGGGGGCCGGCTGCCCCACGTCCCGCAGCGCCGCCACGGGCACCACGGTCCAGCCCAGAGCGGGGACGGGGACGGCCGGGAGCCACTTGGCCGGTGCTCCGCTCGTCCGGTCGACCGCGTGGCGGCTGGCGGAGGGATCCCCGGGCAGGCCGTGCCGGTGCAGGCACCGCTCGGGGACCGGCCCGCCCATGCGCCGCTCCCAGGGGCTGGGGTTGAAGAGCACCAGGGCGTCCTCGGGCCCGTGCGGGATCCGGCGCACCAGGTCCGCCACTGCGTCCCGCTGCAGCAGCAGGCTGAGGCTGCGGGCCTGGTAGGCCGCGTGCGCCTTGTGGTGCCACTGGGCGGCGGCGTCCTCGTTTTCGGGATCCCGGACGGAGAGGTCGGCGCCCCAGGTGTGCTCATCCCAGAGGTGGAGCGCGCGCCAGGCCTCGGCGCGCAGGGGGGCGCGCGCTGTGCCGGTCCCGTCGGCGGCGGCGAAGGCATCGGCGTTCCGCAGGCGGGCGCGGCTCTGGCGATTCATGGTCTGCTCGCGGGCCGAGGAGATGGCGCCGAAGTTCCAGTAGTCGGTCCAGTCCCCTCGGTGGGTGGGAAGGGCGGCGCCGGAGGCGCGCACCGCCGCCCACCAGTCACGGGGGATGGCCAGACGCAGCCGGGGACCGTTGCCTTCCGCGTTCCAGCGCCGAACGAACGCGGGGAGGCGCGGGTCCGCCGAGCCGTTGTCCCCCGACGGGTGCGTGATCTGGATCGCGATGCAGGGCAGGGGCCAGCCCTTGGCCTCGAGGCGCCCCTCGATCTCGGCCCATGCCGTGCGGAAGCGCTCGGGATCGTCGGGGATGCCCATGAAGTTGCCCTGCATGTAGTGCCAGCCGTTGAAGGTCAAAAGGCGCCGTCCGGAGGGGCCCTCCCACTGGAAGACGTCGGGCCGGTCCAGGGGGGCGCCCCCGAAGACCTCGTTGATGGCCATGCTGAAGGCCTCGATCCCCGCGTCCAGCAGCACCTCGACCAGCGGCCAGTTGTGGCCGTTCACGTCGCAGTTCATCGCGTGGCGGACGTGCAGGCCATAGCGCTCCCGCAACAGGGCCAGCGGCTGCAGGCTTTCGATCAACTGATCGGTGTCGAAGAGAGGGGTCAGATTGGCCAGCATCCCGGTGACCTCCAGCCGGCCCGCCCGCTCCGCCCGCCGCAGGCGTTCGACCTGCGCGGAGTCGGCCCGCTCCAGCCAATGCAGAAGGGGGGCGGTGGTCTCCACCGTCCAGCGGAAGGCGTCGTCGGCGGCGTCGTCGCCTTCGGCGCAGAGGTCCAGCGCGGCGTCGAGGAAGCGGCGCTCCAACTCCCAGACGATCGGCTGGTCGTGCGTGTAGCCGATGTCGGTATGGCTGTGGTGGATCAGGTAAACGCGGTCGATCGGCATGTCTATCCCCACTTTCAGCGGCCGAAGGGCGATACCGACGCGTCGCCACCCCGCAGGCGCCGGGCGTCAACGTCGGGACGCGCCGCATCCTCCGGATCGGCCCAGCGTGTGTTCGGAACCAGCGGATACCACTCCAGCCGCCCGGGATCACGATCATACGGGTAGTTGCCCAACTCCAGATAGAGTTCGTGGTACCGCCGCAGGCGTTCGCGGTCCACCTCCACCCCCAGACCGGGGCCGTCGGGCACGGCGATGCCGCCCTCGCCGTAGGGGAGGGGCCCGCCCACCAGGATGTCGTCGGCCAAGTGGTGGTAGTGGGCATCGGCGGCGAACGCCAGGTTGGGGAGCACGGCGCCCAGATGCAGCATGGTCGCCAGTTGAATCCCCAGTTCACCCGAGGAGTGCACGGCGATCCCCAACTGGAAGGTCTCGCAGACGCCCGCGGCCTTGACGCAGGCCCGGATGCCGCCCCAGAAGGTGGTGTCCAGGAGGATGACGTCCACGGCCAAGTCCCGGATGTTGGCGGCCAGTTGCTCGAAGTTCACGACGACGGTGTTGGTCGCCAGCGGAACCGCGGAAAACCCCCGGAGGCGCCGCATTCCCGCCAGCCCCCAGGTGGGGTCCTCCAGGTAATCGTTGCGCAGGGGGGCGATCGCCTGGGCGAAACGGATGCCCTCCTCGACAGACAGCGCCGCGTTGGGGTCGTAGCGGAGCGTGTCCTGGGGGAAGGCCGCGGCCAGGGCGCGGTAGCACTCCAGTTCGTACTCCGGGGGGAAGACACCCCCCTTGAGCTTGTGGGTGCGGAAGCCACAACGCGCGCGCAGGCGGCGCGCCTCGGCGACCAGTTGCTCGACCGTGCGCACCTCCCCCTCGCCCGCGGCGGAGGGGTATCGGAAGAAGAGGTAACTGGCGAAGGGGACCCGGTCCCGCAGGCGGCCCCCCAAGAGGTCGCACACCGGCGCCCCCAGCCGCTTGCCGACCAGGTCCAGGCAGGCGAACTCGAGCGCGGCATGCAGCTGCGCGCGGTTGTTATAGAGCGAGGCGCTCGGGTTGCAGATCTTGAAGCGCAGGGCCTCCAACTGGAAGGGGTCGTGTCCGAGGAGGTACGGGCGCAGACCGGTGATGGCCTGCTCGGCGCTCTCCCCGCCCCCGCCCATCTCCCCCCACCCCACCAGGCCGTCGGCGGTCTCCAGTTCGACCACCGTCCGCACAAACCGGCCCCAGTGCACGCCGTTGGCATGGCGCAACGGGGCCTCCAGCGGCACCGTCACGGTGGTCGCCCGCACGTCGGCGATGCGCACACCCCCACCACCCCTCACCGTCCGGCGCCCGGCCGGCGGCCCTGCCCGCTTCGTGCCGCCCCCGCCCGCACCCTGCCGCCTGGCGATGAAGTTCAGGGGAACATCCGTCCGGATCTCTGGAGCACATCCCCTGCCCCGGCGCCAGGGGCGAAAGGCCTAAGCCAACTATCCCATTCGTTCGTAACAGGTGTATGCTTGTGGGCGCTGGTCTGGAAATCTGGGGGGCTGGCGGTGGCACGACCGTCCTCCGGCGAGGGAACGTCCGCGGCGACCGGCGCCCGTCCGGCGATTGGTGTGGGGGGGGAGCTGACGGTGCGGTGCTTCGGCGACGGGGATCCCCTATACGCCGAATACCATGATCTGGAGTGGGGCCGCCCCGTCGTCGACGAACAGGGTCTGTACGAGCGCATCTGCCTGGAGGGATTCCAGGCGGGCCTCACCTGGCGGCTGATCCTCTCCCGCCGACCACTCCTCCGCCAGGCCTTCGCCGGTTTCCAACCGGACGCCGTCGCCGGATTCACCGTCGCGGACATCGAGGCGATCCTGGCCCTGCCGGGCATGATCCGGCATCGGGGCAAGATCGCGGCGGCCGTCGACAACGCCCGTGCCACGCTGGCCCTGCGGTCGAGCGGCCTGGGCCTGGCGAAGGTCGTCTGGGCCCACCGTCCGCCGACCGCCGCGCCCCGCTCCCTGGGAAGCCCCCCGCCGGCGCGGACCGACGCATCCGCGGCATTGGCGCGCTGCCTGCGTTCCCACGGCTTCCGTTTCATCGGCCCGACGAACGCCTACGCCCTGATGCAGGCCAGCGGTCTGGTCAACGACCACGGCGCCGGCTGTACGGTGCACGACGAGGTGGCGGCCGCCCAGACGGCCGCCACGGCGCGCATGGGTGGGTGCCCCGCGGGCTGACGCGCGCGGTCGGACCAGGGAGCCCGGGCGTTGCGGCCCCGGACTGCTGTGGAGGCTTCGAATGCGGATTGGGAGGTGGTTCCGTTGGGTAGGACGATCGCGGTCACACCCGGGAGGACGCGTTGGATGGCCATCGGGGCGATCTGCGCCGCCACGATGGTACTGGCGGCATGCGGCGCCGTAAACGCGGCCGCGCCGAGCAGCAAGGGCCCGTCGACCGTATCTGTCTCCAACAACGCCAAGATCGGTACCATCCTGGTCGACGCGCAAGGGATGACCCTGTACCGCTTCTCCAAGGACACCCAGGGCGTCAGCAACTGCACCGGCACCTGCGCCGCGCTCTGGCCGCCCGCCACGGTCAGCGGTACCCCCTCGGCGGGCATCGGGGTCACGGGCACCCTGGGCACGATCACGCGTTCCAGTCCCTCGGGCACGCAGTTGACCTGTAACGGGTATCCGCTTTACACGTTCAGCGGCGACAAGGCCGCGGGCGATACCAACGGCCAGGGCTATCTGCACCTGTGGACCGCGGTGACCTCCAGTTGCGGCCGGGACACCCAGGGCATCTCCAGCAGCAGCAGCACCAGCAGCAGCACGACCCCGGCGACCACGGGTACGACCACGACCACGAGCACCAGCGGCACCGGCGGCACCGGCGGCGGATGGAACGGCTGAGACGCCGCCCCGTCCGAACGCGCCGCGGGGGGGTCCCCGGAAGACCGGGGACCCCCGCCCTTTTCCGGCCCGGACCCCTCAGGGCATGGCCGGCGCAGCGCCCGTCAACTCGCGCATCCCCTCCCACTCCCGCCAGATGTCGGTCATACACGTCCAGTGAAGCGCCTCGTGCTCCACATGGGCCAGACGGAAGAAGCAGGCGTAGCGGATGTGGGGGGAAACGTTCTGGCCGGCCGAGTGAGCCAGCTGGTAGTGGCAGAGGACGGCGTCCCCCGCCGCCCCGGTGATCTGCACCGGATCCGGCAGCGGCACGTCGGGCATCCCCTGCAGCAGCATCTGCGGCCCGTGCGCCTGGAAGTAGGCCTCCAACAGGCGATGCGTGCCGGGCCAGACGGTGAAGTTCCCCACGTCGGCGGCGGGCAGATCGCTCAGGAAGACCCCGACCAGGGCCGTGAAGTTGGCGATGCGCCCCTGGGGCACCCCGTTCAGCGCGCTGGACATCCCGTCGATGTGGGGATGCGGCGGCTGTACGGGTCCCGGCCGGGGGAAGCGCAACGCGATCTGGCCGACGTCCACCGGACGGATGCGGCCCGGACCGATCACGTCCTGCGCGAGGTCCCAGAGGTCTGAGCCATACAGGAGGTCGGTGACCTCCGCGCTCTGCCGCAGTTCGGGGCAGTAGGAGCGGCTCGCGTACTCCCCCAGCCGGTCGGGCGACAGCCCCTCGCTGCCCAGGGAGTGGTTGATGGCCTGGAGGGCCGCGTCCACCCGAGCGCGGGGCACGATCCCGGGGAGGAGCACGTACCCGTCCCTGTACAGGGCTTGCCGCTGGGCTGCCGCCAGGCGCGTGGCGCCCACCCCCCACCGGGCGTTTGGAGCCGGCGTGGGGGGCCCGCGGCCGCCGGCCCCCCCACGCACTTACTGCGCCGTGATCGCGATGACGTTGATGCGGCCGGAGTGCGCCGCCGGAGGGAACGTGATCGACGGGAAACCGGCCGGGAGGCTGGTCATCGTGTTCTGGATCTGCACGGCCTGGAGCGTCTTGCTGGAGTCGACCGGCACCCGTGTGACATACAGCCCGCACCCGTCCGCGCTTCCCGTATACCCGTTCGAGGACACCTTCTGTGTCGCCCCGTTGCTGGGGTTGATCAATTCGGGGCCCTGCCAGGCCGGATAGCTGTTGGTGACGGGGGTGGCGTTGGTCTCCACCGTGCACCAGTCGTCAAAGCCGGCCGCCACCGACGTCGTGCTGTTGCCCGAATACTGCAGCACCACGTTGGCCGGCACCGGCCCGCCCGCCACCCCCGAGAGGATGTACAGGTACTTGTAGTGCCCAGGCGTCACCGTGAGGTTGGGAGAGGCCGGCCCCTAGGGGACCGCCAGCGAGTCCTGGCTGGTGCTGTGCGTGGCCGGGAAGTTGAACGTGACGTTCGTGCCCCCCACAGACAGCTTGTAGGGACCGGCCGGCGGGGCTGTCTGGTTGTCCAGGTCGCCGAAGGCGCTGAACCCCTCGGCCGTCATCGTCTTGCCGGGTGCCAGAAACGCGGAGACGCTGTACGGGATGGTCACCTCCGCGGGAGCACTGGTGGTCACGCCCGACGACTGACCCTTCCCGCTGCTCCCCGGCGTCGCCGCCCCGCAGGCGGTCAAGGCCAGGGACGCCACCAACGACCCGGTCATCAGCCAACGGAACACTGCACCCACCGCCATCTGGTCTCCCCCCAAGCTGGTTCAGGGTCGCCTCGTTACCACGGGTTCGTCGCCAACTCGGCAAACCCCTGTAGGCGACCACGAAGGGCGGACAGGATGGCCTTGGGGTACCGCATCCCCGCGGACCGCCCAGTCGGCCGGACCGATCCCGCGGGGACCAGAGAGGGTGGGGCGCCGCGGTCACCCGCGGCGCCCCCGGCTTGCTCAGGCGACGACGCCCGGGGACCTGCGCGCCGGGCCGACAGTGGACGGGAAGGGAAAGGGCAGGAAGCCACCGCTCGTCCCGGTCTGGGTGGGCACGCTGGTCGCGGCCGCGCTGGTCTGGGAGCGAGGCGCCGTGCCCAGGGTGATGTGCACCGTTTGGGCGGCGCCGCCGCGCAGGATCCCCACGGCCACGGTTTGCCCCGGCGTGGCCGCGTTCAGGTCGGCGATCAGGTCATAGATGTTGGCGACGGGCTGGCCGTTCCACGACCGGATGACGTCGTTCGGCTGGAGCTGGCCGACCGCCGGCCCGCCGGCGGTCACCGAGGTCACCGTCAGCGTCTCCTGAGCGGTGGGTGACGAGCTGCCGCTGCCGCCGACCGTGACGCCCAGCCAGGCCCGCTTGACGTAGCCGTAGCGGACGATGTCGTTGACGACCTGCTCCACCGTGTTGGAGGGGATGGCGAAGCCCAGCCCGGTGGCCGAGACGCCGGCCTCGCCGGTCTGGGCCACCTTCATGGTGGTGATGCCGATGACCTCCCCCTGGGCGTTGGCCAGGGCCCCGCCGGAGTTCCCGGGGTTGATGTTCGCGTTGGTCTGGATCATCTCCGTCACGCGCTCCGACTCCGAGTTGAGCCCATACAGCATCTTGCGCAGCGCGCTGACGACGCCGGTCGTCACCGACTGCTCAAACCGGGGGCCGAGCGGGTTGCCGATGGCGATCGCGACCTCGCCCGGCGTGACGTCGTTGCTGTTGGCGAAGGTCGCCGCAGGCAGGGGCTTGCCGGCGTTGATCTTCAGCACGGCGAGGTCGGTCGAGGCGTCGCCGCCGACCACCGTGGCCGGGTAGGATGTCCCGTCCTTGAGGGTGACGGTGACCTTGGTCGACCCGGCCACCACGTGGTCGTTGGTGACGATGTAGCCGGCCGAGTTGAAGATCACGCCGCTCCCCCAGTCGACCTGGCTCTGCGTGCCGTACACGCTCTGCACATTGCTCTCGCTGCGCACCAACACCACCGACGGGCTGAGGGCCGTGTACACCGCCACGGCCGGCGCCCCGGACGCCTGCTGCGCCGCCGAGACGGGTACGGTCTGGATCTGCGCGAAGCTGGCCGCCAGCGCCCGGTAGCCGGGCAGCGCGGCGTAGACCAGCGCCCCGCCCACGAGCGCACCCAGAACGGCGGTCACGGCCGGGCGCCACGCCCGCCGGCCCGGACGTCCGCCCTGCGCCTCCACCATGGGAGACACCCCACCGCCCGCCAGGCTGTCTTCCCGACCTCCGTCTGCTTCGACCGACGCTCCGGACTGCCGCGCCCCGCGCGGGAGGCGCACACGACGGGTCCACCGCATGACTCCACACCTCCGTATCCCTTTTGTGCCATGAGCTTACACGCCAATTATGAAGATACGATGGATGTCTGTGGCAGTCTTCGTCGGACCGTTGCGCGGCGCCCCGGGGACCCTTTGACGGCCACTGACGGCGCTGGCCATACTGGGCCGGGGGGTGCGGTGGAGTGCCGCTCTTTGCCTGGCGCGGGCGCGCGATCACGCGGGACACGGCGTTGCCGGGGCGGGACCGGCCGGCGTTCGCCATCCCCGCACGCCACGCCGTGCTGGATGCGCCGCTGCAACCGCCGTTTCCAGACGCGTTGCGGACGGCGTACTTTGCTCTGGGGTGCTTCTGGGGGGCCGAGCGGCTCTTCTGGCAGACGCCCGGCGTGCACTCCACCGCCGTGGGCTACTGCGGGGGCTTCACCCCGTATCCCACCTACGACGAGGTGTCCACGGGGCGGACCGGGCATGCCGAGACGGTGCAGGTCGTCTTCGATCCCGCGCGGGTGTCCTACCAGACCCTGCTGCGCCGCTTCTTCGAGAGCCACGACCCGACGCAGGGCATGCGTCAGGGGAACGATGTGGGCACGCCCTACCGCTCCGCGATCTACACCGTGGACGCATCGCAGCGGGACCAAGCGGAGGCGGTGCGCGCGGCGTATGCCGCCGCCCTGCGCCAGGCCGGCCGGCCGGAGATGATCACCACGGAGATCGCGCCGGCGGGCCCGTTCTACTACGCAGAGGCCCACCACCAGCAGTACCTGCACCAGGTACCCAACGGGTATTGCGGTTTGGCGGGGACGGGGGTCGCCTGCCCGGGTGCGGCCCCCCACTGAGGCCGCACCCCAAGCCGACGTCGCCGCCACGGATGTCGGCCCAGGGGTAGCGGTCGCCCGCTTGGGGGGCGCCCCCCAAGCGCCGCGGCATGATCAGCGGCCCCTGCAGGGCCGTCCCTCCGGGGATCGGTCGCCCAGCGCGGCAGCGCCGCCGGGAAGCCGCCGATGTGCGCCTCCCAGTCCAGCGCGGGAACCTCGGGCGCTCCCCGCCGAACAAAAGCCTCTGGGCGAAATACATCAGCCCGGAGATGGCGCACCCGTTCGCCCAGGGTGCGCACCCCGGCGCCCGCCGAGAAGGCCCCGAAAGCCGCCGGGACGTCGCACAGGGCCAGGCCGCGGCGATAGGCGATGGTGGCGACCAAGGGGCGCAGGAGCCCGCGGTCCCCTGCTGTGTCCCTGGGGTCCCGGCCAGCGCCAAGGCCTGGCGCGACAGGAGCGGATCCCGCCGCCCCTCAGTTGCCGCCTTCGGCCCGGGCATGCGGCGCGCCGCCCTGGCCCTCGCGGCGCTGCCCCCACTGGCGCTCGACCAGGGCCAGCACCCGCTGGTGCTGCTCCTTCAGCCGGACCAGGTCGTCCAGCGTGCGCAGGGCGACGAGGATGGCGGTCTGCGCCTGTGACAGGCGTGGGTTGAGCCGCGCGACCTCGGCCATCTGGGTGTCCACCGTGGAGGCCAGACCCTCCAGGTAGGCGGCCTGCTCCTCGCCCCGCAACTGGCACTCCACGCCGCCGATGCGCACGGTGACCCGCGTCACCCGGCGGGCCGCCGGCGCCCCTTCATCCCCTGCGTTCACTGGTCCCGACCTCCCCTGGAAGCGTCCCCGTTGTCCCAGAGGCTTCGGCTGGGTGCTGTCGATTCCTGCGGGCCCGCCTCGCGTTCCCAGTCGGCATACAGGGCATCCAGCTCCTGCTTGACCCTGTCACGAAGCCGGACCACCTCTCCCGCCGCCCCGCCCTCGCGGTAGAGCGCGGGATCCCCGAGGCGCTCGCCCAGGTGCGCCATCTCTTCCTCAGCCGCCGAAATCCGCGCCTCCAGTGCGGCCACGCGCGCGCGCCGGCGCCGCTCGTCCGGGTCCAGTTGGGGCGGCGTCGGGCGCCGGGCCGGGGCCGGCCGCGCGGCCCC
>JAJZWQ010000108.1 GCA_021846605.1 Bacillota bacterium
CGGGACGGCTTCGCGCCAGCCGAGGCCGCCGCGGCCGTTGTCCTGGAGGGCGCGGAAGCTGCGGCCGCCCGCAGCCGGCGCCCCTACGCCCACGTGCTTGCCCATGCCGGCGGCCGCGAGGCCGGCGCCACCGCCGATCTGGGGACTGGCGATCCGACCGGCACCGCCCCGGCCCGCGCCCTGGCGGCAGCACTGGCCTCGGCCGGGCTGCAGCCGTCGGGGATCGGCACGGTCTTCGCCGCCGCCAACGGCAGCATCGAGGCGGACGCCGCCGAGGCGCACGCCCTGGGCCAGGTGTTCGGCACGGGCGCGGACACGGCCGGGGTGCTGACACCGGCGGTCGCGTTCGGGGAAACCTTCGGGGCCTCCGAGGCCCTGAGCCTGGGTCTTGCGGCACTGGCCCTGGAGCGGGGGGTCCTTCCCGCCTGCGTCCCGACGAACTGCGATCCCCACTTCCGTCTGCGGCCAGCGGTTGCCGGCGCCCGACCGGCCGGGGGCCTGCTGGTCCACAGCCACCACCTGGGGGGCGTCTGGGGGGCCACGGTCCTCCTGGCGGGGGGCGGCGCCGCGTGAGCGGAGCCTCCAAGCGCGTCTCCCTGGTGGTGGGCGGGAGCCGCGGCATCGGGCGGGCAGCCGCCCTCGCCTTGGCCGGCCCGGCCACCGCGGTGATGGTGGGTTACCGTTCCCATGCTGCCGCCGCCGGGGACGTGGTCGACGCCATCCGTGCCGGAGGCGGGACCGCCAAGTGTCTGGGGATGGATGCGGCCGACCCCGGGGCGGCGGCCGCGGCCGTCACTTCCACCGTCGCCGCCTTCGGGCGCCTGGACGTCCTGGTGTACAGCGCGGGCATCGCGCGGGACGGTCTGATGCTCCGGGCGTCCGCCGCCGACTGGGACGCGGTCCTTACCGCCAACCTCGGCGGCGCATACCACTGCCTACGCGCCGCCGCTGCCGAGATGGTGGTCGGCGACGGCGGCGCCATCGTGCTGGTGTCTTCGGTGGCCGCCACGCGCGGCGTGCCCGGCCAGACCAGCTACTGCGCGAGCAAGGCCGGTGTCGACGGGCTGGTGCGCGCGGCAGCCCGCGAACTGGCCAGTGCTGGGGTACGCGTCAACGCGGTGGCGCCCGGCTACGTCGACACCGACATGCTGACCGACCTGCCCCCGCGGCGCCTGGCGGCCTACCGGGCCGCCGTGCCCCTGGGGCGGTTCGCCACCCCGGCCGAGGTGGCGGCGGTCATCGCCTTCTTGGTATCCCCGGCGAGCAGCTACCTGACGGGCCAGGTGATCGCGGTCGACGGGGGGCTCACCTGCTGACGGAGCGGCATGGCGACGCACAAGGGAGTGATCGGCAATGGATACCGGACCGGCCCTGGACGACGTGCGCGCGTACATCAAGACGGTGATCGCCGACCGGCTGCAACCCGCGCCGGGCGCGCTGGCCATCACCGACGACACCCCCCTGTTCGGGACGCACTCCGCGGTGCAACTGGACTCCGTGGAGGTCTTGGAGGTGCTGATGGCGGTCAAGTCCCGCTTCCACCTGCGCCTGCCCCGGGAACTGCCGGCCGCCGATGTCGATACGGCCGACAAGATGGCCCGATACGTGCTGCGCCTGGCCCGGGGCGCTCTGGCGTGACCCGGGCGGTGGTCACAGGACTGGGCGCCGTCACCCCGGTGGGAACCGGTATCCCGGCCTTCCTGGAGGCCCTGCGCACCGGGCGGCGGGGCCTGGTCTCCCGCCCGCGCTGGATGGAGGGCGACTGGCGCAGTCAGGTCGCCGCGGATGTGGTGCCCTTCCCCGAAGAGCCCGCGGGGCTGGACCCTGCGGCTCGCCTAGCCGTGGTGGCCGGCATGCAGGCCATCGCCGACGCCGGGCTCGGGCTGGAGGGCGACGCGCGCTGGCGCGCGGGGCTCACCCTGGGCACCTGCCTGGGGGGCCTGGCCTCGCTGGAGCGCTTCGTGGCGGGGGAGGAGGACCCCGAACTTCTCCTACGCTACCCACCCGCCGCCATCACCCAGGCGGTCGCTGAAACTCTGGGGCTCTACGGGGAAAGCCGCACTCTCACCACCGCCTGCGCGGCGGGGACCGATGCCATCGGCGAGGCCCTGGGGTTCATCCGCGACGGGCGCTGCGACGTGGTGGTCGCCGGGGGGACCGATCCGCTGTGCCTACTTCCCTCTGCGGGCTTCAACGCCCTGGAGGCCCTGGATCCAGAGGGCTGCCGGCCGTTTGACCGCCAGCGGGACGGGGCCTCGCTGGGCGAGGGCGCGGCCGTGCTCGTGTTGGAGGCCGAAGCCCACGCCCGCGCCCGGGGCGCGCGCGTGTATGCCGAGGTACTGGGATACGGCGCGGTGAATGACGCCTATCACACTGTCGCCCCCGATCCGACGGGCGACGGCGCTTGGCGCGCGATGACTGCGGCGCTGGCCGACGCGGGCCTCCCGGCCACCGCCCTGGTCTACGTCAACGCCCACGGGACAGGGACGCGGGCCAACGACGAAATGGAGGTCGATGCCCTGCGGCGCCTGCTGGGGCGGCACCGTATCCCGGTGAGTTCCACCAAGTCGCAAGTGGGACACGGGCTGGGGGCCAGCGGCAGCATCGAGGCGGTGGCCTGTTGCCTGGCCATCGCCACAGGTGTGTTGCCCCCCACCTGCGGTCTGGGGGATCCCATCGTGCCCGACATGGACTTTGCCACACCGCCCGGGCGCACGCTTCCGCCGGGCCCGGTGCTGTCTAACTCGTTCGCCTTTGCCGGCCACATGGCCAGTTTGGTGCTGGGCCCCTACCAGGGGGAGCCACCGGCCTAATGCACATGACGGTCCAGGCGGGGGCGCTCCGCCATGGGGTGGACCTAGTGCAGACCCGCCAGGTCCGGCGCTTTCCCGGGGATGCCCTGGACATCGTCTTCACGGGGGCCGAACTGGCGGCCTGCCACCGCTGGCGTGACCCCTGGCCCCACTTGGCCGAGTGCCTGGCGGTGAAGGAGGGCGTACTCAAGGCCCTGGGCACCGGCTGGAGCCACGGCCTGCGCTGGACCGAGGTCAGCACCGTCCTCCATCCCGGGCAGCCCCCGCGGGTGCACCTGTTGGGCGAGGTCGCCGCCATGGCGCGTGCCAGCGGCCATCCGGACGTCATAGCGGCCGTCAGCCACACCGACACCTGGGCCATGGCGTATGTGCTGCTCGTGGGCGAGGAGGGCGCAGCGCCACCGGGCCGATGACCGACATCCCCGACTGACCAGGACCTTCTGGCGGGGTGCGGGCCATGGGGTTGGGCCACAACGAACCTGGCACAGGTCGGGACAGAGGCGACAGGTCGTGCACACCCTGAACACGACTGGCGTGGCGGCCGAGCGGGTGGGCCTCCGCGGTCATGGGATGCAGGAAGATGTCTCTGAAGCGGGCGGGCAGTTGCATGTCCGTCGCCCATGCCTCCTCGGGTGTCCGCCCCGCAGAAAGCCGCCATCGCCATGCGTCGATCCGGCGGCCCGTGCGTCCGCCAGCCACGGAGAACCGGGACCGTCCCATCGCAGACCATGACGCATCGCCCTTGGCTGATCGCCGCCCCTGCGATTCTCCAGCCTGGAAACAATGCCCTGCCCGCCAGACGCCGCAATCGCGCGGAAAAGGCGGTGAAAGCGGCCAGCGAGGACGTCGGTCAACCAGGCGTTTCGCCACGAACTGGACCCGGCCCCCGGGGGCAACCCGTCCGAACGCCACGGCGCAGGCCTATATGCTGTGCTGCCAGGTCCGCACGACGCTCCACTTCGTGCCACCATCCACGGTGGTCAGCAGGGACGCGTCCTGCTCCGGTTCGTTTTGCACGAGGACGAACCCGACGCTGGCCGAGACGAACGACACCGAACGGGGTTGAGCCGCATCCGAATGCGGCCCCAAGTCGACACCGGACCACCGGCGGCCGCCGTCGGAGGTCACCAGGACCGGGCCTCGGGCCATCCACAGATACCCGCGTCGCGGCGTGACAAAGTCCAACCCCGAGGCATACCCGGCCTCGAGGATGCCCGCGGCCGACTGCCCAGTTGACTGCCCAGAGGAAGCGACCACGTCCCATGTCTTCCCGCCGTCCGTCGTCACCTCCAGGGTCTTGGGTTGCTGGCCGGCACCGGGCTGTCCGGCGCACACCACGTACACGGTGGACGCGTCGGGGGCACTGAGTAGCTCCAGGATCTCACCCTGAGGGCAAGACGGCCCCGGCGCGCGCTGCCAACGCCGACCGCCGTCGTCCGTGTTCACCACCGACAGGGCAAGGCCCAGCCAATTCGTCACCTGCGCGCTGGGCGTGGCGCGAATGGCCCACCCCTGAGTCGCGCTGAGAAAGTCCAGGTTTGCCACGCTGGCGTCGCCAACCGTTGTCCAGACCCGGCCGCCGTCGGAACTGTGCACCAGTGCGGTGGTGCCCTGCCCGTCGCACGGGAGGATGCGCACCCAGGCGTCCTCCCGACCGGTTACCGTGGGCGTGCCGCTCTCCGCGTGCGGCAGGCGCAGGACGGTGGTCCATACCCTCCCGCCGTCACGCGTCGCTTCGACCGTCAGGGTACAACCCTGCGAGGCCGCCAGCAGGCCGTCTTGGGCGGTCCAAAAGCCGATGCCGTTAATCACCGTCGGCGTGCCCGAGGATTGGCCGGCAGCGCTGGCTGCGTGGTTGGCGACCGAGCCCCTGGACCCGCCGACACCGGACGGCCGGGCGGTCGATGCCGTCGGCGCGCGAGCGCCGCCGACAGACGCCATGGCCACGGCCACCACCGTGGCGACGACCCACCTCGTGGCCCACCAGCGCGGGTCCCGCATCCTCGCCTCTCCCCCCATCGTCCGACGCCCGTGCCGGGACGGGGGTTCCCTGATGCTGGGATCGCCCCGGGGGGCCCGGCCGCGGTGGTGGGTGCATGTGCTGGACTCCCCGGCCTCTGATCGGGCGAGGTGAGCTTGGCCATCCCGTTCCCCCGTGGCCTCGTCCCCTTCGGAGGCCCGCGCCGCATCCCCCGACGGCCGGCCCCCCGCACAGACACCCCCCTGGGACCGGCTCCCGCCGCCCCCCCCGCTATACCTGCTGGGCCAGCGTCAGGGCGAGCGCCGTGGACGCCTGCGCCCGCGTGGCGGCCGCCAGGGGTTGGAAGGTCCCGTCCGAGAACCCGCTCATGTACCCGCCGGCCACCGCCGCTTCCACGCCGGCCGTGGCCCAGGAGGCGATCTGGGCGGCGTCCGTGAAGCTCAGGGTCGTCGTGCCGCCCAGCTTGAGGGCCCGGGCCAGCAGCACCGCCAGTTCCTGCCGCGACAGCGTGCCGTTCGGCGAGAACGTCGTGGGCGATGTCCCGTCGACGATGCCCGCCTGGACCGCCGTCGACACGTAGGGGGCGAACCAGGCCGAGGGCGGGACGTCGGTGAAGGCCGTCTGCCCGTTCCCCGGGACAAGGCCCAGGGTGAGGTCGAGCATCTTGACGAACTGGGCGCGCGTCAGATCGCCGTCGGGTTGGAACAGCCCGTGGCCAAACCCGTCCACGATGCCCTTGGACGACAGGGCTTCGATGGCCGCCGCCGCCGCATAGCCGACGGGGATGTCCGTAAAGGCCTGGGGGGTCAGCGGCGCCGAGGCGACCAGCAGCACCTGGGCGGTGCCGGAACCGAGGGTCGGGTGCGTGACCGTCACCTCGGCCGTGCCCAGCTGACCGGCCAACGAGCGCACCCACACGCCCCCGACCCCGCCGAAGCCGCCGAAGTCGAACTGGGCGTCGCCCACCAGCACCACCGGGCCGGTGAGGGAGATCTGCACGTTGCCCGAGACGTAGGGCCGGGGGGCGCCGTAGCGGTCGACGGCGCGGAACGTGACCCGCGTGGCGTCCGAGCCGTCGGCGTTGATCTGCACGTCGTCGGCGGTCACGGCCAGATGGTCCCCGCTCGGATCGCCGGCAAAGCTCCGGGACAGCACCAGGGTGGACCCCACGTAGCCCTCCAACCGCAGGTCCGGCAACGCCGCCGCGTCCACCTGCGAGACATCCAGATAGAACGGCGGGTGGGCCAGGCCGGGGAAGCTCCCCGTCTGCGGGGTCAGCGTCACGGAGTGTGTTCCCCCGACGTAGGCCTCGACCGTGTCGCAGTTGGACCAGATCATGGCCTCGGTGCCCAGGCCCGTGACCGGTGAGGTGGGCCCGAAGTCCCAGTAGAAGGACGGTTCGATCACCGGCTGCCATGTCGGGGAGACCTGCGCGCGATACATGGCGGCCCCGGGCTTGGGCACCCGGAAGGTGTCGACGACGCCGGGCCACTTCAGGTTCTCCCGAATGTTGCCGCTGAGGGAGTCGTAGTCGACCGAACACCAGGCGATCAGGCCAGCGTACCCGTTGTTCAGGGCCGCCAGGCTGTGGACCTGGGCGTGCAGGAAGGCCTGGTGCTGCTGGTCCCACTGCGAGACCGTGCGCTGGTAGAAGAACGGCTGGTCCAACGCCCCCACCGCCTCGGTCACCAGATAGGGAACGTTGGGGATGGGAGGCAGCAGGAAGGCATTGTAGCCCGAGTGCGAGTAATCGTCCATGGCGTAGACGTCCTCGGCCCAGTTGATGGTGGAGTGGTCCGTCATGGTGCCCGAACTCGGCCGCGATCCGTCCAGTTGGTAGGAGAGCTTGCGGGTCTCGGCCCACAGCGGCACGGTGCCGACCACGGCGGGGGCCTCGTTGACGCGCGTGCCCCAGATGATCACCGACGGACGGTTGCGGTCGCGGATGATCATGTCGTGCACGTTCTGGACGCACAACTGCTGCCAGGTGGAGTCCCCCACAAAGCCCCAACCCGGGGTCTCTTCCCAGACCATGACGCCCAACTCGTCGCAGGCATCCAGGAAGTGGCGGGACTGCGGGTAGTGGGAACACCGGACCATGTTGCAGTTCAACGCATACTTCAGGATCGCCACGTCGCGGCGCTGCGCGCGGGCCGGCATCGCCATGCCGGTCCAGGGAAAGATCTGGTGGTGGTCGAGCCCAAAGAGCTTGAACCGCTCCCCGTTGAGGAAGAAGCCGTCGCCCTCAAAGCTGGCCTCCCGGAAGCCGATGCGCGTCTGGGTGCTGTGCACGGTCACGCCCCCGACCCGCAACTGGGTCAGCACGTTGTACAGGGTCGGCGTGGCGGGGCTCCACAGATCGACCGCGCCCAGATTCTGCAGTTGGAGGAACGCGGTGGTCAGCCCGGGCTGCGTGACGGATGCCAGCGTCGACGCCGAGGCCAGGGGCACCGTCCCGTACATCGGCAGCAGCGTCGCCACGACCTCGACCGGACCGGCGATGGCCTGCGCGGCGTCGATCGTGCACTCCACGTGGACGGCCTGACTGGACGTCGTCACGTTGGCCGGTAGGGCGAAGACGTCGGTGATGAACGCCTGCGGCACGACGTGCAGGGACACCTCCCGGTAGATCCCTCCGGGCTGCAGGTAGTCGATGGAGGCCGGACCGGCGCTGTTGCCTTCGGGCGGCACGTACAGCCAGCGGGAGTCCACCTCGACCGCCAGGACGTTGTTCTGGGCCTGCAGGTACGGCGTGAGCTCGTAGGTGAAGGGAAGGTATCCCCCCTGGTGCAGGCCGAGGATGTTCCCGTTGAAGGTCGGGGTGGCGTCGACCATGACGCCCTGGAACTCGACGAAGAGCCGCTGCCCCTGCGCCAGGGCGGGTGGCTGCAGGTGGTTGCGGTAGATATAGCGGTGCTCCCAGGTGGTGGGGTTCCAGTCCCAGAACGACAGCGGCGTGACGCAGTGGGGAAGGGTGACGGAGGCAAAGCCGCTGTCGTCGTAGCCCGGGGCCGCGCTGCCCGTCTGGTACCGCCCCCCGAAGAGCCATCCGGTGTTCAGCGGGACGTGCAGGGTCCCAGCGGCCAAAGAGGATGCCGCGGGCGCCGAGGCCGCCAGGACCCGACCACGGAGCAGGCTGGGACTGGCGGCCACCCCGAGCAGCCCCGCGGCACCGGCCTTCAGGGCGGCGCGGCGCGAAAGACGGAAGCGGGAGTCACCCTCCACGATCGTTGCCTCCCTCGGAGATGTTCCGCATCCCCCGGCGGAGTGCCGGGGACCACGCACCGGTCGGTGACGCCGCCCATGCCGAGAGCCGGACACGCATGCGTCACCTGGCCAGGCAGGGGCCTGCCCCGCATGGCACCTGCCGGTGCGCGGATCCAGGCGGCCATGTCCTTGATGCGCTCGGGCGGACCCGATCAGGCGCGACAACCACGACCGCACCAGTCCGCCGGTCCCGCGGCGGGACGCCGCGGGTACCAGGGGTCCCGTTCATGGCGCCCGGGGCGGGAGGCGGTGGTGGGAAGACACCCCGAACGCGGTAGGCGCGGGGGCCCTGGCGATCGGCCCATGGGCAGTGCGCCACCGCGGTCCGTTCAGGCACCTGGGGACCGGCGTCGGCCCCGTGCCTCGCCAACAGCAGCCCCCCGGGGAGATGGCAGGATGCATGGCCGTCCATGGTGGCGCGCACCACGTCCGCCATCCGCCGGGGTTCGTCTGCTGCGCGGGGTAGTGCCGGCGGCGCTGTCCGCCGCGGGTCTCCCGATGGCACCGGCACCTCCCCCACGGCCGCTCTCCGCCGGGTTCATCGGGCGCACGCCCCCTTTTCCCGCCGGGGCATGTTGATCCGGGACCCCTTCGGAGCCTCGCCTCGACCGTCCTCCACAAAACGGCACTGGATCCTTCGCCCATCCCGTTTGGAGGGGTCGTGGCCAGGCACGCGCCCGCCTGGGGAAGTGCGGATGCCGGCAGGCGCGGCTCGGGCGCCAGACGCTCTGCCCCCTCCCGGTGTGCCGCGGCCACCCGCGGGGCAGGGTGGTCCGGGGGGTGGCGGGGCGATGCTGACCGAGCGGCGCGGCTGCTCCACGAACGGGGCCAGCGGTGTCGCGGCGCGCGGAGGCTACGGGGCCTCGTGGCCAATCATCGTGGACAGCACCTGGGCGGCCTGCGCCCGGGTGGTCGGCCCCAGCGGCTGGAAGGTGCCGTTCGGGAAGCCGACCAGGTACCCGGCGGCCACGGCCGCCTCCACGTCCCCCACCGCCCCGGTGTTGATGCTCGACGCGTCGCTGAAGTTCAGCGCTACCGTCCCGGTCAGGTGGAGCGCCCGTGCCAGCAGCACCGCCATCTCCTCCCGCGTCAGCGTCCCGTCCGGGTCGAAGGTGGTGGCCGAGACGCCGCGGATCAGGCCCGCCCGCACGCCCGCCGCCACGTACGGGGCGAACCAGGCGTCGGCCGGCACGTCCGTGAAGCCCGTCGTCCCGCTCCCCACCGGCAGCCCGAGCGCCAGCACGAGCATCTTGGTGAACTGGGCGCGGATTAGTGCGGCGTTCGGGCGGAAGGTGCCATCCGGGAAGCCGTCCGCCAGCGAGGCCGCCACGATCGTGTTGATGTCTCCGGCTGCCCAGAAGGACGGCGGGACGTCCGGGAACGGTTGGGTGTCGGCCAGGACCGCGAGGGTGGCCGGGCCGGACACGTAGGCGGAGACCGTGCCCGCGGCCGCGTTCACCGCCGTCGGCACGAAGGACCAGGAGCCGTCGGCGTCCTGCTTGTAGACGGAAAGCCGGGCGGCGGGCAGGCCCCCGAGGGCGGATGCCCTGTAGCGGATGGTCATGGGCTGCGCCGCGCTGAGCGTGGCGCCGGCCAGCGTGAACACACAGATGGCGGCCACCGTGTCGGACGGGATGCCGGCCGGAGCCGCGCACGACTCGCTCAGGCCCAGCGTCCCAGCGCCCGCGATGGAGTTGGCCGGCACGGTCAGCGTGAAGGCGCCGTCCGCGCTCGCCAGGGTACCGCCGAGGCTACCGACCGAGGTGGGGGGCGGCGCGGCCGACGTGCTCGGCGTGGTCGGCGTGGTTGGCGTGCCGCCGCCGCTCTGCGGCGACGCGAAGGTGTAGGTGTCCGAGGCGGTGATCGCCGGGTGCGCCGTGGTCGTCGCCCGCGGCCTGGATCGTGGCCACGCCCCCGTCGGGCAGCGTGGCCGGGGCGGTGTACGTCAGGGAGACCACACCGCCGGAACCCGTCGTGAACGCCTGCGGGGTGGACGACAGCGCCGTGGCGCCGACACGGGCGGAGCCGCCGCCGGCGAGCGAGAGGTAGACGGTGGCGTCGGGAACCGGTGCGCGCGATGCGTCCTGTGCGTACACGGACACGGTCACAGTCTGGTCAGGGGACAGCGTGCCGGTCGGGGCGACGGGGACCGGCCGGAATGTGAGCACGTCGCCCGCCGCGAGCTGCGACGGCGCCGTCGAGACCGAGAACGGCGTGCCGCCCATCTGCGCGATCGTCGTCGACGTGCCGCTGGCAAGCAGCGGGCCGATGGTGAGGCAGCCGCTCGCGAACGACTGGGGCGAGACCGCTGCCCACGCGGAGCCGTTCCACCAGAAGGCGCGCTCCGGTCCGGCAAGGCCGCAGTCGTGGATCGTCACGCTCTGAAACGTGCTCCCCGCCGAAAGCCCGGCGTCGAAGTAGCCGGTGGTGCCCTTCGGGCCGGGCGCGCTGACCGGGTCGGCCGAGTACTGCACCACACCGGCACCGCCGGTGCCACCGGCCGCGCTGAGCGTCAGGTTGGGCGTGCCGCTGCCCGCGCCGCCGGCGGCGACGTTCCCGGGCGTGGTCGCGAACGCCGTGCTGCTGCTCGACGGGCTGCCGGAGGCCGTGGCGGTCAGCAGCACCGCGCCGGCCGCGTCCGGGGCCAGGTAGGAAACGTCATAGGTCCCGTAGACACCCGTGGTGACCGTGGTCGAGGACAAGCTGCCGTGGGCGCCGAAGCCGGGGGCGGAGGCCGCGATGGTCACCGAGGCCTTGGGCACGGGGTGTCCGGTGTCGTCCAGGACGGTGCCGGAGATGGTCGGGGTGGTCCCGTGCCTGGGCCCGCACGGCCGTGACCAAAGAGGCGGCGCAAGCCCCCGCCTTTAGGCGTGGGGTGAGCCGTTCCCGTCCGTCCGGGCGCTTTAGGAGCTTTCTCGGAAACCTGACGCCCGCACAGTGAGCGGCAATCAACCGGGGGATGCGGCCCTAATACACAACAAACGGCGAGCATAGAAGTCTTCGCCTGGCCGCGCTATGTCAAGAGCGGCGACGTGCGGCGTAGATTCAGAGTTCGGCGAATTTGGGGCGGGGCGTTGTGCATCGGGGCGCAGATCAGGGACGGTTTTCGAGCGCGAAGCGGAGGGGTCGGGAGGGCTGGCCGGGGGCGTGGGGACGGAGGGCGTTGGATGCGTCGCGATAGTCGGGAATGACGGGCGGCGATGCCGTCGCGGAGTTGGAGAGTGGTAGGCCAGGGCAGACG
>JAJZWQ010000109.1 GCA_021846605.1 Bacillota bacterium
TTCGGACATAAGCGTCACCTCCCTTGCCAGCCTCGCTATACGTGGGACTGGCGGGCCGCTGTCAGACGGCCTATCGCAGCACGATCCGGTAGCTGCAAGCCCCCGGCTTTAGCCGTGGGGTCCTGACGACCGCCTTCTCCGAGACCCACGGCGCCCCGGCGGCCGGCGTCCGCTTCCTGGGCCTGCTCCAACCGCCCCAGCGGTAGGCTGTTGCGTAAAGCGGGACCGATCCCCAGGATGGGGTCCGGAGGTGCATGTCCCGGTGCGCGTACCCTGCGCCTTCCGCGCCCTGGCCGTGGCGGCCCTGGCCCTCCTCTTGGCCGCGTGCGGCTCCTCTCGCACGCCGGCACCGCCCACCGAGCCCCCCGGATCCTCGGGTACTGGCGTGGGCTCCACCGTGGTTCCCGGTGGCCAGGGCAGGCTGCCCATCGTCAACACGATCGTCACCAACCTGGGGCCGCTGCTGCCCACGGCGCTGGAGGGCGTGTCCGCGGCCGCCCTGAACGGCAAGATCTATCTGTTCGGGGGAAGCGGCCCCGCAGGGTTCAGCGACGCCATCTACGCCTTCACACCGGGGCAGGGCACCAAGCCCGCGACCCTCACGCGCGTGGGGGCCCTGCCCCGCGTCATGGATGACGCCGCCGCGGCTACGGGGAAGTCCGGGATCCACGTCTGCGGGGGCGGGCAGGCGGTCGGCTCCAGCGGCATCTATCTGTGGAACGGCACGACCCTCCAACTGGCGGCGCAGTTGCCCGCCCCCTTCTCGGACATGGCGGGGGTCACTGTGAACGGCCGGCCATACTGCCTGGGTGGTTGGAACGGCACCACCTCCAGTGCGGCCATCTACGCGGTGTCCGGGGCGGCGCCGAAGGTCGTCGCCCACCTGGCGACCCCGGTGCGCTACGGCGCCGCGGCCGCCATCCCGGGCGGCATCGTGGTGGCGGGCGGCCAGTTGGCGAACGGGGCACGCACCTCCAGCATCCAGTGGATCCCGATGGGGGGCGCCGCCGGTCGGCCCGTGCCGATCGCCGCCCTGCCGTACCTCGTGGACCAGGCCATGGCGGCCGCGGTGGGGCCCACGGCCCTGGTGGCCGGCGGCTGCCAGGCCGGCGGCCAGGCCCGGCGCGCGATCTGGACGGTGGATGCCACCGGCGGCATGCAGCAGGTGGGGGAGTTTCCGGCCGGCCTCTGCGCTGGGGGCGCCGCGCTGCTCAACGGGGTGGTGTATGTGTTCGGGGGCCGGAACAGCACGGGGACGGCCCAGACAGACGTCTACTCCATCAAACCGCTGTTTGGGTTCCCGGGGGCCTGAACTGCGGGGTGGGCGCGGCTCCGCGCGGCGGGGAAGGGATGCGGATCACGTCCAGGTTCGGGGCCGGAGCAGGGCGGACGGCGCCCCGGGGGACGTATCCGCGCTGCATCCGCTGCCGGGCTGGGGAGAGCGCACGCGCGCCTGGCGGTACCGCGGGCAGGTGGGCCGCGTTGCAGGCCCCGCCGAACGGGTGTAGGGTGGGCGCGAGCGGCAGGCCAGAACGTTTCTGGGAGGGGTGGAGCGGGTGCAGGGAAAGCCGGTGCACATCTACGACACCACACTGCGGGACGGAACGCAGCAGGTGGGGGTGGCCCTCACCCTGCGGGACAAGCTGCGCCTGCTGGAACGCCTGGACGCCTTCGGCATGGACTATGTCGAGGGCGGCTGGCCCGGCTCCAACCCCAAGGACGCGGAGTTCTTCCGGGAGGCCGCGCGGCTGCAGTTGCGCGCGCGTCTGGTCGCCTTCGGCTCGACCCGCCACGCTGGCACACCCGTCGGCGAAGACACCGGCCTGCGGGCGACCCTGGAGGCCGGCACGCATGCGGCCTGCCTGGTGGGCAAGAGCTGGGGGCTGCACGTCACCCAGGCCCTGGGCACCACCCTGGAGGAGAACCTGCGCATGATCGCCGACAGCGTCGCCTTCCTCAAGGCGCGCGGCCTGGAGGTGCTCTACGACGCGGAGCACTTCTTCGACGGCGCGGCCGACGGCGACGGCGGCTACGCCCTGCAGACGGTGGTGGCCGCCGCGGAGGCGGGGGCCGACTGGGTCATCCTGTGCGACACCAACGGGGGCAGCCTCCCCGAGCATGTCGCCCGCTGGACGGCGGACGTCGTGGGCCGGGTCGGATGCCCGGTGGGCATCCACACGCATGACGATGGCGGGCTGGGGGTGGCCAACGCCCTGGCCGCCGTGGCGGCCGGGGCCAGCCAGGTGCAGGGCACGCTCAACGGCTATGGCGAGCGCTGCGGCAACGTCAACCTCTGCACCCTGATCCCCGCCCTGGCCCTCAAGCTCGGATACACCCTGGGGTGCGCGCCGCAACTGGTCGAACTCACGGCGCTCTCCCGGTTTGCCAGCGACCTGTGCAACCTGCCACCGATCCCCGGGGCGCCGTACGTCGGGCCCAACGCCTTCTCCCACAAGGGCGGCCTGCACGTAAGCGCCATCAACCGCGACCCCCGCACGTACGAACACGTGCCTCCAGAGCAGGTCGGCAACAGCCGCCAGGTGGTGGTGTCTGAACTGTCCGGGGGCAGCAACCTGGCCTACAAGGCCCGTGAGTTGGGACTGGACTGGATGACGCCCGAGGGGCGGCGTCAACTGCTGCAGCGCGTCAAGGAGTTGGAGTATCAGGGGTATCAGTTCGAGGGGGCGGAGGCCAGCTTCGATCTGTTGGCGCGGCGCGTGCTGCACACCTACAAGCCCTATTACGAGGCGGTCGGCTACTCGGTGCACGTGGCGCGCACCGACGCCGAGGTCCCCGCCGTGGAGGCCACCGCGCGCGTACGGGTGGGCGGACGGCTCTTCCATACGGCGGCCCACGGCGACGGCCCGGTCAACGCCCTGGACCAGGCCCTGCGCAAGGCCCTGGAGAACCCGTACCCCGTGATCCGCGAGATGCACCTCTCCGACTACAAGGTCCGCGTGATCGACGGGCGCGACGGCACGGCGTCCCGCGTGCGGGTGCTGATCACCACCGAGTCCCCCGACGGCTACTGGACGACGGTGGGGGTGTCGGACAACATCCTGGACGCGAGCTGGCTGGCCCTGGTCGACTCGCTGGAGTACGGATTGCTGCGGCGCCGCATGGGGGCCCCCGCCGCCGACGCCACGCGCGAAGAGGCCCGCTGAGCGCCCGCCCACACCAGCTACCGCAGCAGGTCCACCGCCAACAGCCCCAGGAGCACGGCCCCCAGGAGGTAGCCGACGTAGTGGCGCAGGTCCCCCGACTGCGTCCGCTGGCGCACGGCGCCCGAGGCGCGGGAGGCCCAGGCGAGCAGCGGCCGGTAGACGTGGTGTTCCAGACGGAGCTTTGTGCGGCTCCGGTAGAGCAGACCACCGGTGAGCGGGTGGTCGCCGCGGGGACGGCGCGCGCGTTCCAGCGCGAAGAAGGTGGCGAAGGTCAGACGTAACGGCTGACCCAAACCCTCTGCGGTCCAGATCAGGCGCAGCCCGTCCTCTGGCTCCCCGCCGACCCAGGTGCGCACGCGCCGCACCGTGCGGCGGCGCAGGCGACCCGTGACCAGCGCCACCGTCAGCCCCAGCAGCAGGGCGAAGCACGCCAGGTCCCAGGGGGAGGCCACGTCGAAACCGCCGGCCGCGAACACGACGTTCCCCGTGCTCCCGGCGACGCCGCGGAAGAGCGCCGCCCCCACGGTGACGATGCCCTGATAGGCCTTCGGATCCACGTAGGTCGGCGCGATCACGGGCTGACCATGCGCCAACCAGGCAGTGGCCCTCCCCGCCCAGGGCAGCACCCAGCCGGCCGCGATCCCGGCGGCGGCGCCCACGCCGGCACCCAGCCACTGGCCGGCGACGCCCAGGCGCGGCAGCGCCGGCAGCCGTTCGGCGGCCGGCGTGCGGGCCGGACCCAACAGGCCCATCCCGATCCACCGCAGATACACGGTCAGGCCCACGGCGGCCACCAGCGCGAGCAGTGCGGCCAGGATGGCAAAGGCCACGTGCAGTCCGGGATATGCCCGGATGGGCACCAGACAGGCCTCGATCAGCAGCCACTCTCCCAGCCACCCGCCGAACGGCGGCAGCCCGGCCAGCGTGGCGACACCCACCACCAGCGGGGCGCCCCCGCCGCCCAGACGCCGCAACCCGCCGCCGGCGCGGTCCAACAGACGGATGCCGGTCTGCGTTTCGATCCAGCCCGCGCTGCCGAACAGCACATACTTGGCCCCCGCGTGCGCGGCCAGCAACGTCACGGCGCCGGCCAGGGCGATGAGAGCGGCCGAACCCGCCCCCCGGCTTTCCAGGACCATGGCCGCGCCCAACGCGGTGAAGACCAAGCCCAGGGCCTCCAGGGTGCCGTAGGCCAGCACCCGCTTGATGTCGCGCTCGACCAGCCCCAGCAGGGCGCTGGCCCCCGCACCCGCCAGCCCGAAGACCGTCGTCACGACGCCGACGGTGAACAGGGGCGGATCCACCAGTTGCACCACCCGCAGGTAGCCGATCACGGCGACGGCGGTCAGGATGCCGGAGAACAGCCCCGCCACATCACCGGCGGCCTCGGGCTCGGCGACGGGAACCCACACCTGCAGGGGAAAGAGGCCGGCCTTGGCCCCCAAGGCGAACAGACCCAACAGCGCGACAGCGATCCGCGCGCTCGGAGCGAGGTCCCCTCCCCCGACATGCAGCAGGAGGGCGGCGAACAACAGCCCGGTCCCGAACTCGGACAGGCCCAGGAGGGCCCAGGCGGCGCGCCGCACCCGCGGGGGATCGGCCATCAGCAGGAAGTACCCCGTGATCGAGAGGCCCTCCCAGCCGGCGAGCATGGCCAGGGGCCCGGTGCTGGCCAGGAACCAGGCGACACTCAGGAGCAGGAGGTGGAGCAGCAGCACCCGGCCGGCGCCCCCGGGCGCCATCCCGGCCGCGCGCCCCCAGCCGGTCGCGATGAAGAGCAGTCCGGCCACGAGCGCACACCCCGCCGCCAGGCCCTCCAGCCGGAGGACATCGGCTGGAAACGGCCAGGGCATGGGGACCTGGAGCACCGAGGGGGCGGCGCCCAGCGAGGCGGCGCCCCACAGCACGAGCGCCAGACCGGACAGGGCCAAGAGCCAGGCGCCGGCGCGGACCGTCCCCCGCGCGGCGGGACGGACGATGGTGCCCACCGTCGCGACCAGGGCGAAGACCAGCATGGCGCCGGCCGCCCATACGCTCATGACGGCACCTCCCGGACTTCCACGGCCGGCGCCGTACGGCCGACGGCCGCGAAGAGCCCGGCGATGATCGCCGCCGGTGGCGGCGGGCAACCGGGCACAAAGACGTCGACCGGTACGACCTGCCGCAGCCGCTCGATCGCCGCGGGCGCCCGCGCCAGGGGGCAATCGGCGCTGTCACAGGCGCCCAGCGCGATGACGCGCTTGGGCGCCGGCATCGCCCTGTACGTTTCGCGCAACACCGGCTCCATGGCCAGGGTCAGGGCACCGGTCACCAACAGCAGGTCGGCGTGCCGGGGCGAGGGCGTGAAGACGAAGCCGAAACGGCTGATGTCGTAGGGCGGCGCGGTGAGCAGGCTGATTTCGCTCTCCGGGCCGCCGCACGACCCGACGTCGATGTGGCGGATCGCCAGCGAGCGGGTCAGCGGTCCGGGGCGCACCCGTTCCAGTCGTTCGGGCGGCGGTCCGTCCGGCATGACCTCGGCGTCCCGCTTCCAGGGAAACGGTGTCGTGAACGGGGCGGTCAGTCCATGCACCCACCGTGTGAACAGCACGGCCCCCCCTTTCCCGTCGCGCGCTCAGCGATCGAAGGCGGCCACGGAGAGCCCGAAGCTCGCCTCGATGATCGGGACGTCCTGCAGCACGCCTCCCGCGCTCACTGCGGGGGGCACGGCCGCCCAGTTGACCTGGGACGCCGTGCGCACGCGCACCCACGGCACGCCCCCCGGCCGCCCGGGCCAGACCAGGTAGACCAACTCGCCCCGGGGGGCCTCGACCCGCCCCAGCCAGATCTCCGCGCCCGCAGACGGCGGCGCGGGCACGGCCGCGGCCAGCGGACCGTCCGGCCACCCTTCGGCCAGCCGCCGCGCCAGCCACGCCAGGCTGGCGCGCACCTCTCCCACCCGGACGTCGTAGCGGCCCCAAGCGTCGCCCCCCGCGGAGACCACACGTTCGGGGGAGCCGCGTTCAGCGTAGAGGCCGTAGGGGTGGTCGTGCCGCGCGTCGTAGGGCCGACCACAGGCCCGGCCGACCGGTCCCACCGGGGAGAGCAGGCCGGCCACCTCCTCAGACAGGATGCCGGTGCCGTGCAGGCGGTCGAGGAAGGAGGGCGTGCGGTCCAGCGCGGCGATCACGCGGGGGACGCGGTCAGCGATGCGGAACAGCCGCGGGAGCAGGTCGTCTGCCGGCTTGGGCTCCGCGCGCAGGCCGCCGACGGTCACCAGACCGCGCTGATAGCGGTGTCCGGACAGGACCGCGCACAGCCGCAGGACCTCCTCGCGCCACACGAGCAACTCGGCCGCGCCGGCCGGCAGCCCGGTGGAGTCGACCAGCGCCCCCAGGTCCCCGAGGTGGCTCTGCAGGCGCTCCAACTCCGCCATGATCCCGCGCCAGTACCGCGCCGCGTCCGGTACCTCCAGGCCGAGGGCCGCCTCCCAGGCCATAGCCAGGGCCGAGGCGTGGGCCACCGGGGAGGTTCCGGTCACGCGCTCGGCGACGGCCGCCCCACCGGCCGGTCCCGCCGTCCCCAACCGCTCCTCGACATGGCGCACCTTGTAGCCGAACCGCAGATCAAGGGCCAGGGGCTCATCGCCCATGACCGCGAACCGCCAACCGGCCGACTCCGTGACGGAACCGCGCACCGGCCCCAGGGGGAAGGTGAAGACGCCGCGGCCCACGACGTCGCGCGCTGGCGCCGGTTCCGCCCAGGCCACACCGGCCGCCTCGAGACGGCGCTCCTGCAGCAGTGCCGCCACCACGCCGCAGGCCGTGGGCCGGGATGCCCCACGCGCCGGGGAGGCCAGGCAGCCGGGCCCACCGGGTCCGCCATAGACCGCCAGGAGGTGACCCTCTTCGCCGGCCCCGCGGGGGGCGCCCGGGAGGTCCGGAACCCACGTCAGATGCAGCAGGTGCGCCGCCTGGTCCAACAGCACGCCCGCCAGCCGCGGCCCGAAGTCCGCGGCGGCGACCCACTGGGGCGCCGCGAGCCGGTCGGACGGCGGCGCGTCGCTACCGATCCGCGGTCCGCCCGTACTCATGCGCCACCCCCCAGGACCCGGGCGGCCGCCACCCAGGTACCGTGCCAGGCGCCGGGCAAGGCCAGGCCGACCACCAGGACGCCGGCCACCGCCGCCGCCAGCGGCCAGATAGCTCCGCCGGGCTCGGCCGTGGCGGCGCCCGCGGCGCGCGGGCCCAACAGCAGGCGGGGCAGGCGCAGTCCGAAGCCCAGGAAGTTCACGACCAGGAAGACCAGCGCCACGCAGACCCATACCACGTGGTGCGACTGCACCCCACCCAACAGCACCAGCCATTCGCTCCAGAACAGGCCGAACGGGGGCAGCCCGACGATGGCGATGGCCCCCAGGACGAGGGCCGATCCGGACAGGGGCATGTCGGCGATGATGCCCCGCACCCCGGTGCCCCCGGTCGCGCCGTACCGCAGGCGCACGTTGCCGGCGCCGTAGAACAGCGCGGACTTCCCGAAGCCGTGCGTCCACATGTGCAGCAGCGCGCCCAGCAGGCCGATGCCGCCGAAACCGGCGCCCAGGGCGATCACACCCATGTGCTCGATGCTGGAGTAGGCGAACATGCGCTTGAGATCCCGCTGGCCGGGCACCGCGGCTGCGGCGATGCCCAGGGAGAGGATCCCCGTGATGATCAGCAACGTGTGGGGCCAGGCCGGCCCGATCGCCCGGGTGGCGACGGCGGCCATGCGGAGCAGGGCGTAGAGCCCTCCCACCAACTTGATCCCGGAGAGCGCCGCCGAGACCGGCGCCGGCGCCTCACTGTGCGCATCGGGCAGCCACGTGTGGAACGGCACCAATCCCGCCTTGCTGCCGAATCCCACCAGTGCGAGGATGAACCCGAGTTCGACCGCGACCCGGTCCGCGGGCGCAGCGGCCCGCACTGGCGTGGCCAGCGTCCACGCGCCAGCCGACAGGTGCGCCCCGTGGAGGGTCAGGACGGTGCCGATCAGGGCCAGCAGGCCGCCGATCCCGGTCACGACCAGGTACTTCCAGGCCGCTTCCAGCGGGTGCGGCCCGCCGTCGAAGGCCACCAGCAGGATCGACGTGAGGGTCGTCCCCTCGACCGCCGCCCAGATGCCCAGGTAGTTGGTCAGGCAACCGACGGCCAGCAGGCAGCCGATGAAGGCCTCAAACCACAGAAAGTACCGGCGCACGGCCGCGTCCGTGATCGCGCCCTGCGCGCGCTCGGTGGCGATGTACTGGATGGAGACGGCAAGGCTCAACCCGCCCAGCACCAGGACCAGCAGGTTGTACCAGCGGGCCAGCCCGTCCCACCCCACAGGCGGCCGCAGGAGCACCGCCAGCGCCAGGAGCCACAGCGCCAAGAGCGCCGCCCAGGCGACGCTGTAGACGGCCTTGGGCCGGCGGCACAGGGCGGTGGCGAGCAGGGCCAGCCCAGGGACGGCGAGGGGCAGCGCCGCCACGAATGGCGTCATCCGCGCAACCCCCGCAGCAACCGGCTCGTGGCGGCACCGTGGTGCGCGTGCACCCGGCGGGCCATGACCGCCAACACCGCGGCCAGGACGAGCACCTCGGCCAGCGCCCAGGTTTCACCCACCGGTGGGAGACCCCCGGCCAGCACGAAGATCCCCGTCATCAGGCCCGCCTCGCCGCACAGGATGCCGGCGGCCTGCGCCCACAGCTCCGAACGGACGGCCGCGGCCGACAGACCGACCAGCAGCGCGGCGAGCGCCAACCCCAGGGCCTGCCCCCCGGCACCGCCCGCGATGCGCCCGCTGACCCGCAGGCACAGCAGCGTCACGACCGCCACGGCGCACAGCAGAATGGCGGGCGAGAACGCCGACTGCTGCCCGTAGAGGCGCGGATCAGGCGGCACCGCGCGCCGCAGGAGGCGGGGTGCCCACAGCCCCTTGACCACCAGGATGGCGGCCGCGTCCAGCCACAGCCACGGGACGCCGCGGGCGGCAAGCACCATCGCGAGCACCGCCTGCGGCACCGCGGCGAGCGCATACAGCGTGACGCTCGCGCCGGGACTGCGGGCCAGCAGCACCCCGACGGCCAGCACCAACACGGATGTCGCCGCCAGGACCTCGACCGCCTGCACCCCCGCCACCCCCTTACCGCAGCGTGGCGGCCACCACGGCCACCAGCGCCACCAGCGAAGACACGGTGAGGAACTCCGGGATGCGCAGGAGCCGCAGCTTCGCGAAGGACACTTCCAGCGCGACCAGCACGACGCCCACGCCCAAAAGCTTGCCGGCGTCGACCACCATGGCCACCAGCAGGGCGCCCAGGCCGGGGGTCGCGGCCAGCCCCCAGGTGGTGCCCAGCACGTTGACCCCGATCAGCGCCACCACCATGAACTTCATCCAGCCGCCCCACTCATACAGCGCCAGGTCCGATCCGGCCGCCTCAAAGGTCCTGGCCGGGTCGATCAGGGATAGCTCCGAAGTGGAAGACGGGTTATCGATCGGGATGCGGCCGGTCTCCGTGATCCAGAAGAGGAACCAGGCGACGAGCACGACGATGTGCGCGGCCGAGCCGATCCACGGCGCCGATGTGAAGGTGGCGTTCACCACGAACGGGATGGTGGAGCCCGCCGCGGCCGCCGCGGCGAACACGACCAACGTGATGACCGGTTCGGCGAAGACGCCCACCAGGCGGATCCGGCTGACACCCAGGGTGGCGTATGGACTGGCCGAATCCAGCGCCGCCAGCAGGAGAAAGAAGCCCGAGGCCCCGAGGATGAAGCCTCCACCCAGCATGTCCGCCATGAAGGCCAGGGGGAGGGGGGAGCGGGTCAGGACGGGGATCAGCATCGTGACGATCACCGGACCGCAGAAATACACGATCGGCGCCAGCGCGCTGAGCGCGGTGGCGCGTTCGGTCCGCACCGTCTCCTTGGAAAACCACTTGCGCAGGTCGCGATAGGGTTGGAGGACGGGTGGCCCGACACGACAGAACAGGCGCGCGCGCAACCGTTCCAGCACCCCGCGGTACAGCGGCGCACACAGGAGAACAAAGCAGACTGCCAGCGCCTGGGCCCCCACCAACCGCATGTGCGCGCCCCCCTCGGTCCGACCGGGAGACAGACTCTGCAGTGCGACGGCAAAAAAACTCCTGAGGGGCATCCCCTCAGGAGTTATCAGCCGGGTGGCGGTTCGAGGCACGGGCGCCTCGGGCGAACTCCATCGCCTGATGGGCCTTTCCGACATGATAGGAACGCGTGGCGCCCACTGTCAATCACCCGGTGGTGGTCCGGGCCGCCCGTCCCAGGCCCCCTGTCCTGTGGGCCGCGCCTGGGTCTGGCCGCGCCGATAGAAGATCGCCTCCACCGGCTCGGTCGTCGCCAAACCGCCACCGAGCATGGACTCCACGACGGGCAGGAAGGCCTCGATCTGCTCGGGGACATCGATGATCTCGACCATGAGCGGCAGGTCGCTGGAGAAAGAAAACGGGCGCTGCGTGTGGATGCTTCTGTCCACCCCGTATCCGTATCCGTCGATCCCCCGGAGCACGGTCGCCCCGGCCAGGCCGTGGTCGCGCGCGGCACAGGTGATCGCCCACGCCAGCCCATGCCCCCGCCAGCGATCCCGCTCGCCCAGGTAGATCCGGAGACGCGTCGCCCGGGTGCGCTCCCGCATCGCGATCCCCGCCCCCTGCGCCCGATTCAGGGGTCGCGCGACATCCACCGCAGCCGCCGAGGTCCGCCATGCATCCAGCGGAGGCCGTGGAAGCGCTACGGCTCCTCGCCCGCCATGATACGCCCGAGCGGGTACCATCTGCTGCGGCCCGCCTCCGCGCGAGGGGACGTCAGGACCCCACGGCGAAAGCCGGGGGCTTGCGGCTACCGGATCGTGCTGCGATAGGCCGCCTGACAGCGGCCCGCCAGCCCCACGTGCGAGGCTGGCCAGGTGGTTGGCTCCGATGTTCCTGGCCGCATTCAGGTCCGCGTGGAGGGAGAAGCCGCATTGCTGGCAGCGGAAGTCGCCCCGACTCCGACGGTTGGCCTTCTCCCGGTGCCCGCAGCGGCTGCACTTCTGGCTGGTGTAGCGGGGATCTACCGTGGCCACGGCCACGCCCGCCAGGGCA
>JAJZWQ010000110.1 GCA_021846605.1 Bacillota bacterium
GCGCGCCAGGGCCAGCCGCCCGCTGCGCACGGCGGTCGCCGCCTCCAGGCCGGCGCGGCGCCAGGCCAGGGGCGCCGCGCCGGGGGGCGGTGTCCAGTCGCCACCGATCCAGGAGGGCGTGCCCGTCATGCGAGCATCCTGCGCCCGCCGGTCGGGCGGCGCAACCCCCGTGATATATTGCGGACACGCGGGTGGCGCCGGGGTGTGCCGCCGCGGATGCGCGTCCGGGGCGGCCGGTCCGGCCGCCGCCCCGTCGCCGGGGGGTGGGCGGCGTGCGCGGGCGGGGGGATCCCTGGCGGCACCGGCAGACCCGGGTCCAGGTGGGGGGCCGGCCCCTGGCCCTGCACTGGGTGACCGGCGGCGCGCTCGCCGAGCCGCCGCTGATCCTGATCCACGGCATGCTGAGCTCTTGGCGGCAGTGGCGCGGCACCATGGCGCGGCTGGGGGGCGAGCTGCCCCTGGCCGCCGTCGACCTCCCGGGCTTTGGCGCCTCCGGCCTCAGCCACCGCAAGATGGAGGTGCGCCAGTTCGCCGACGCCTGCGAGGAGTGGTGCCGGCTGCAGGGCTGGCCGGCGCTGGCGGTGATCGGGCACTCCTTTGGCGGCGCGGTGCTCCTGGACTGGATCAGCCGCTACCCCGAGCGCTTCCGCACCATCGGGCTGATGGCCCCCGGCGCCATCTTCCACCCCTGGTACACCTCCGGCTACCAGTTCCTGCGCTGGCCGGTGGTCGGGCGGCTGATGGCGCCGGCCGTCATCTGGGCGGTCTCCACGCATACCCTCGGACGGCGCCAGTTCGCGCACCTGGTCGCGGACATCGGCCAGGTGGAGCCCGACGAGGAGGAGGATCTGCGCTGGGGGGCCCGCCGGGCGCGGGAGATGCTGCGGGCGCTGGAGTATTACCGCTTCCCCACGCTGGAGCGGGATCTGCCGCGCGTGCGCCAGCCGGTCTTCCTGGCGTGGGGGACGGGGGACCGGGTGGTGCCGGTCGAGGACGCCGCCTTCTTCCGCGCGCATCTGCCCGATTGCCGCGCCACCTTCTGGGAGGGCGTGGGCCATCTGCCGTTCGTGGAGCGGCGCGCGAACGTTGACGACTGGATCCGCTCGGTGTGGGCCGAGCACCGCGGCCTGGCTACGGTACAATAGCCCGCACGCGCCGCGGCGCTGGGCGGGGGGGACGGGCGTGGTGGTGTGCGTGCTCTCGGCTGAATTCCGCCTGCCCCAGGCCGAGACCCTGAAGGACAAGCGGCAGGTGGTGCAATCGCTCTTGCGGCGCACCGGCCGCCGCTTTCAGATCGCGATCGCCGAGGTGGGCTGGCACGACCACCCGGACCGGCTGGAGGTGGGCGCCGCGGTGGTGAGCACCGAGGGAGCGCACGGTGAGCGGGTGCTGGCCGCCGCGCTGGACTTCATGGAGCGCGCGTATCCGCTGGAACTGATCGGGGCGGAGGTGGAGCGGCGTTGAGCAACCGGGGGGGCGGCAACCGGGGGCTGTGGTTGCTGCCGGCCGCCATGGTCGGGGTGGCGGCGGTGGCCCTGGGGTGGGCCCGCTATGTCGAGCCGCGGCGGCTGGAGGTCCTGGAGTGGGAGGTGCCGCTGCAGGGGCTGGCCCCCGAGGCGGCCACCGCGATCCTCCAACTCAGCGACCTGCACATCCGCCGGCTCCCCTTCACCCCGCAGGAACTGATCACCGGCCTGGGTCCGCAGGGGCTGAGCTGCCCCCTGCTCTGCCTCACCGGCGACTACTGCGACCGGCCCGGCGAGGTCGGCGCCGTCGGGGACTTCCTGGCGCCGGTGCTCCACGCCATGGCGCTGCACACCGGGCGCCCGGTGCGCGCCTTTGCGGTCTGGGGCAACCACGACCGCGTCGGGGGGTTGGGCGCGCTGGGCGACGTGATGGGGCGGCTGGGCATCACCGTGCTGGACAACACGGCGACCGAGGCCGTCCCGGGCCTGTGGATCGCCGGGGTGGCCGACCCCACCGCGCGCCGCGACCGTCTGGGCGACGCCCTGGGCCACGTTCCGCGCGGGCAGCCCCACCTGCTGCTGGCCCACAACCCGGTGATCTTCCCCCGGGCCGCCGAGGCCGGGGTGCCCCTGACCCTGGCCGGGCACACGCACGGCGGCCAGGTGCGCGTCGGCAACCTCGACCGCGTCTGGCGGCATGACCGCGCGCGCGCCTACCGCGACGGGGGCTGGTACCGTCAGGGCCAGCAGGCGCTGTATGTGAACCGCGGGCTGGGCATGACCCTGGTGCCCTTCCGCCTGAACGCCCGCCCCGAGGCCACCATCCTGCGGCTGGTGCCGGCGCCCCCGGCCTGAGCGCCGGGGCGCCGCGCGCACATAATCTGCCAGATTGCGTCGAAACTACGCGGGTTGAGGGTGTCCCCACATCCGCCTATGCGGTCGCCCCCGCGCAGGATGCCCTTGCCAAACCCCCTGAAAAACCCTCCGTATAAAAATGCCCCGCCAGGGCTTGACTTGGGTTGGTGACTTCCACATATACTTTCACCAATCTCCAGAGGGGGGGCTCCGAAGTTTGGACCGGGAACAGGTGCTCCAGGAACTGCTGCGTCGCATTGGTGGAACCGAGGGTAGTCTGCTGACGACGGTCAAGGCCCTGGCCGACGAGTTGGGGATCAAGCCCGAGCGACTGTATTACCTGATTCGCTCCTTCGAAAAGAAGGGCCAGATCGCCACCACCAGTCACGGACCCAAGGGCATGGAGTTCAGGGTGGGCAACGGAGAGGCCAAGGCGGCCGCGGCTCCGCGCCGCGGCCGGGTGGCCGCGGCTCCCTCCGGCCGGCGTTCCGGCGCTTCCCGTTTCTGCCCCTGGTGCGGCCACGCGGTGGAGACCGGCTGGCACTTCTGTCCGGCCTGCGGTGACAAGCTCCCCCAGGTGGGCTGAGCGCGCGGGCGCCGGACGGGATCACCGTCCGGCGCAACGGCTCGCCGGGCCCTCGGCAGGAAACGGCAAGCCATGATGCAAATAGCCGCCCTGTACAGGACGGAAGGGGCGGGATTCGGCTGCGCACAGAGGCGGACGTTCGGCCCGACGGCCGCGTGCTCACCTACTATTTCGACACGCCGGATCCGGACGACCGCGCGCCGGCCCCGACGACGGGCCCCGTGCCCGCCGTGCTGGTCACCGGCGCCGCCGGCTATGTGGCCGGTCCGGTGGTGGCGCGCCTGGTGGCGGCCGGCCACCAGGTCGTCGGCCTGGACAACCTGTCCACCAGCAGTGGCCGCACACTCCCGCCAGGCGTGCACCTGGTCCGGGCCCAGGTGGGCGACCGGGTGGTCCTGCGGCGCATCTTCTCCGACTGGCGCATCGCGGCGGTCTTCCATTTCGCCGGGGACACCAGCGTGGGCGAGTCGATGACCGAGCCCCTGCGCTACTATCAGCACAATGTGCGGGAGTCCCTGGCCCTGCTGGAGGCGGTGCTGGCCTCCGGCGGCGCGCCCTTCATCTTTTCGTCGTCGGCCGCCGTCTACGGGATTCCCGCGCGCAGCCCCATCCCCGAGGACGCGGTGCTGGCGCCCATCAATCCCTACGGCGAGACCAAGGCCGTCTTCGAGCGCGCCCTGCACTGGGCCGGCGTGGCCCACGACCTCCCCTGGGCCGCCCTGCGCTACTTCAACGCCGCCGGGAGCGAGGGGGCCTGGGAGCGCAAGGCGGTGGAGACGCACCTCATCCCGCGCGTCCTGGCCGCGGCCGCCGGGGGCCCTCCGCTGGCGGTCTACGGCCAGGACTACCCGACCCCGGACGGCACGGCCGTCCGGGACTACGTGCATGTGGCCGACCTCGCCGCCGGGCACCTGGCGGCGCTGGCCCACCTGCGGCGCGGCGGCGAGTCGGGGTGCTTCAACCTGGGGAGCGGCCGGGGGTGCTCGGTGGCCGAGGTGATCGGGGCCGCCGAGCGCGTCACCGGCCGCCCCGTGCCCTGGGCGCCTGGCCCGCGGCGCGACGGGGATCCGCCCGCGCTGGTGGCCGACGTCTCGCGGGCGGCCGCCGTGCTGGACTGGCGGGCCAACCGCTCCTCCCTGGGGGAGATCGTCGCCGACGCCTGGCGGGCCTGGCAGGCGGGAGGGGGGCCGGCATGAGCGAGCTGCGTCTGGATCCGCTCAGCCTGGAATGGATCACGGTGGCCAGCAAGCGCCTGGGGCGGCCGATCACCACCTCGGCCCAGGGCTGCCCCTTCTGCCCGGTGCCCGAGGGCGCCAGCGCGGCCGAGCGCGCCGCGAGCGAGGCGCCGCGGCGGGACTACGCGGTCGCGGTCTTTCCCAACCGCTTCCCATCGTTCGGCGGGGAGGCGGCCCCCGGAGAGGGGCCGCCGCGGACCGACGGCTACGCCTCCGCCCCGGCGGGGGGCCGCGCGGAGATCGTCCTGTATTCCCCCGTCCACGACACCCACCTGGCCCACATGGACGAGCGGCAGGTGGCGCTGTTGGTGCGGGTGTGGGCCGACCGCACCCGCCGCCTCGCCGCCGACCCCAGCGTGCGGTATGTCTTCTGCTTCGAGAACCGCGGGCACGCGGTGGGCCAGACCATCGACCACCCCCACGGGCAGATCTACGCCTACCCCTTCGTCCCGCCGCGGGTGGAGCGCGAACTGGCCGAGGTGCGCCGCCACCAAGACGCCGAGGGGGAGTGCCTGCAGTGCGCCGTGCTGGCGCGCGAGGCCGCCGCCGGGACGCGCCAGGTGGACGCTGCGCCGGGCTGGACGGTATTCGTGCCCTTTGCCCCGCGCTTCCCCTTTGAACTGCACCTGGTGCCCGCCCGGCACGTGGGGACGCTGGCCGAGTTGGACACGCGGGAGGTGGAGGGCCTGGCGGCGTTGCTGCGCCGGACCGTGCGCCGCTACGACGGCCTGCACGACCAGCCCATGCCGTACATGATGTGCATCTTTCAGGCACCGACGCGCGCCGAGGCGGACCTGTGGCACATGCGCCTCACGTTCTATCCCATCCACCGCGCCCAGGGAAAGCTGAAATACCTGGCGGGGTCGGAGTCGGGGGCGGGGGCCTTTTTGCAGGACGCGACGCCGGAGTCGATGGCCGCGATGCTGGCGGGGGTGCCGCTGTGAGGGGCGACGAGGTCGGCGAGTATGGACGGGAGATCTTCGTGCGGGCTTACGGGAGCCCGCCGGAGCGGGTCTGGCAGGCCCCGGGGCGCGTGAACCTCATCGGGGAGCACACCGACTACCAGGAGGGACTCTGCCTGCCGATGGCCATCGACCTGCAGGTCGTGGCGGCGGGGCGCAGGCGCGCGGATGGCGTGCTGCGCGCCTACAGCGCCACCCTGGACCGCTGGGCCGAGGCCCGCGTGGAGGGGTTGGCCCCGGGGCCGCGCGGCGACTGGTTCAACTACGTCGCCGGGGTGGCCGCCGAACTGGGCCTGTCCGGGGGGGCGGACCTCGCCGTGGGCGGGGACGTGCCCCTGGGGGCGGGGGTGTCTTCGTCGGCCGCGTTGGAGGTGGCCGTCGGCGGGCTGCTCGACGCCCTCTACGGGCTGGGGTGCGCCCCCGAGGACCTGGCGGCGGCGGGCCGGCGGGCCGAGCACCGCTTCGCCGGGGTGGAGACCGGCGTCATGGACCAGCTGGCCTCGGCCCTGGCCGAGGAAGGGCACGCCCTGCTGCTGGACACGCGCAGCGGTGAGGCCACCCCCGTCCCTTTCCGGCCGGGGGCGGCCGGACTGCGCCTGGCCGTGGTGGACACGCGCGTCACGCACCAGGTGACGGGCGGCGGCTATCAGGAGCGGGTGGGGGAGGCCCGGGCGGCGGCGGCGGCCCTGGGGCTGCCCTCGCTGCGGAACGCCACGCCGGCGGCCGTCGCGCGCCTGGAGGACCCGGTCCTGGCGCGCCGGGCCCGGCACATCGTGACCGAGAACCTGCGCGTGCTGGAGGTGGTGGAGGCCGCCAGCCGCGACGAGTGGGCGCGTGTGGGGCGGGCGCTCTACGCCTCGCACCGCTCCCTGGCCGAGGACTACGCGGTGAGCTGCGCCGCCCTGGACGCCGTGGTCTCCGCGGCGGCGGCCACGCCGGGGGTCTTCGGGGCGCGCATGACCGGCGCGGGCTTTGGCGGCAGCGCCATCGTGCTCCTGGACGCCGCGGCCGAGGACCCCTTCCGCGCCAGCCTGGGGCAGGCGTGGATCGAGGGCGGGTGGCCCGACTTCGTCTACCGCGACGTGGATCCGGCCGCCGGCGCCGGGGAGGCGCTGGAATGACGGCCCAGGCAGGCGCGGGCGCGTCCCCGGCCCTGCGGCGCGACGTGCGCCTGCTGGGGCGCCTGTTGGGCGAGGTGCTGACCGAGCAGAGCGGGCCGGAACTCTTCGCGGAGGTCGAGGCCATCCGCCGGATCTGCAAGCGGCTGCGGGCCGGGTGGCGGCCGGAGGAGGCCGCCGCCCTGCGCCGGCGCCTGGCGGCCCTGGAGCTGCCCCGCGCCGCGGCGGTGGCCCGGGCCTTCGCCATCTACTTCCAACTGGTCAACGTGGCCGAGCAGCACCACCGCATCCGCCGGCGCCGCGAGCACGAGTTGCGCCCGGAGGTCGAGGGGCCGCAGGAGGAGTCGTTCGCCCAGCTGATCCCCGAGTTCCGCGCGCGCGGCCTGGACGGGCCGGCGGTCCGGGCCCTGGTCGGGGGGCTGCGCGTCGACCTGGTGAGCACCGCCCACCCCACCGAGAACGTGCGGCGCACCGTGCTGGACAAGTACGAGGCGCTGTATGCGGCGTTGGCGCGCGCCGACCGCGCGCGCCTGACCGCCGCCGAGCGCGCGGACCTGGAGGAGGGGTTGCGGGCGGAGATCACCGCCCTCTGGCAGACCGACGAGTTGCGCAGTTCGCCCCCGTCGGTGATCGACGAGGTGAAGAACAACCTCTTCTACTTCGACGACATCCTCTTTGACGCGCTGCCCGACGTGGCCGGCGAGCTGGAGGCGGCCCTGGCCCGCACCTATCCCGACGCCGGGATCCGGGTGGGGGAGGTGGTGCGCTTTGGCACCTGGGTGGGCGGCGACCGCGACGGCAACCCGGCGGTGACCGCCGAGGTCACGCGGCAGGCCCTGGGGCTGCACAAGCGCCTGGCGCTGACCAAGTACCTGCGGCTGGTGGCCCAGGTGGCCCGCAAGCTCAGCGGGTCCAGCACGCTGCAGCCCCCGGTGCCGGCGCTGCGGCAGTCGATCACGGCCGACGAGGTGGCCATGCCGACCTTTGCGGCCTTCATGCGCGACCGCAACCGGCACGAGCCCTGTCGCCGCAAGCTCTTCTTCGTGTACCGCAAGCTGGAGTTGGCGCTGTTGGCTGCGGGGGGGCAGCCGGCGGGGGACGGCGAGGGGGCCGGCCAGGCGCTCTCCACGCACGACCGGGGCTACTCGGACGCCCGGGAGTTCCTGGCCGACCTGGAGGACATCGACGCCGCGTTGCGCGAGACGCGCGCAGGCCTGTTGGCCGACCGGTACCTGGCGCCCCTGATCCGCCGGGCGCGCCTGTTCGGCTTCCACCTGGCCACCATGGACATCCGCGCGCACTCCGGCAGCCACGCCCGGGCCGTGGGCGAGATCCTGGCGGCCGCCGGGGTCTGCCCGGAGTACGGGGCGCTCCAGCCGGCCGCCCAGGCGGACCTGTTGGCGCGCCTTTTGGCCCCGGGCGGCTGGCGCCCGGGGCAGGTGGGGTCCGCCCAACTCTCCCGGGCGGCGGCGGAGGTCGTGGAGACCTTCGCCGTCATCCGCTGGGCGCAGGCCGAACTGGGTCCGCAGGCTATCGGCCCGTATGTGATCAGCATGTCCCACGGGGTGGAGGACGTGCTGGAGGTCCTCTTCTTGGCCCAGGACGCGGGCCTGTGCGTGTGGGAGGGAACCCACGCCGCCCGCTACCGCAGCGCCCTGGACATCGCCCCCCTGGTGGAGACCATCGCCGACTTGCGCGGGGGGGCCCAGATGCTGGCGGCGCTGCTGGCCCACCCGGCCTACCGCCCGCAACTGGCGGCCCGCGGCGGGTGTCAGGAGGTCATGCTGGGGTACTCGGACTCCACCAAGGACGGGGGATATCTGGCCGCCAACTGGGCGCTGCACGGGGCCCAGCAGGAGATGGCGGCGGTGGCGGCCGCGGCCGGGGTGGACCTGGCCTTCTTCCACGGGCGGGGGGGGAGCCTGGGGCGGGGGGGCGGCCCCCTGGGCCGCGCCATCCGCGCCCAGCCGGCCGGGACCGTGCGCGGCCGGCTGCGCATCACCCAGCAGGGCGAGGTGATGTCTCACCGCTTCCTGCCGGCCGAGATCGCCGAGCGCACCCTGGAACAGGTGCTGGTGGCCGTCCTGGACGCCTCCATCCGTAGCGGGGAGCCGGCGGGGCGGCCGGCCGCGTGGGTGGCGGCCATGGAGCGCATGGCGGGCGTCTCCCGCCAGGTGTACCGGGAACTGGTCGAACGGCCGGGCTTTCTGGCCTACTTCTACGCGGCGACCCCCATCGAGGAGATCGCCATGCTCAACATCGGGTCGCGGCCCAGCCGCCGGCGGCCGGGGCAGTCCCTGGAGGACCTGCGGGCCATCCCCTGGGTGTTCGCCTGGACCCAGAGCCGACACCTCATCCCGGGCTGGTACGGGATGGGCAGCGCGCTGGAGGAGTTGGGGGACTGGGCGCTGCTGCGGGCGATGTATGGGGAGTGGGGGTTCTTCCGCACCGTCGTGGACAACTGCGCCATGGCGCTGTGCAAGGCGGACATGGCCATCGCCGCCGAGTATGCCGATCTGGCGGCCGACGCCGTGCCCCAGGCGCCGGAGATCTTCGCCCAGGTGCGGGCCGAGTATGCGCGCACCCAGGCGGCCCTGCTGGCCGTGCAGGGCCACGCGCGCCTGTTGGACGATCAGCCGACGCTGCAGCGCAGCATCGACCTGCGCAACCCGTACGTGGATCCCCTCTCCTACCTGCAGGTATCCCTCCTGCGCCAGGTCCGCAGGGCGGCGTTGGACACCGAGGTCCGCAGCCGGTACCTGGTGGCCGTGCTGCGCACGCTGAACGGCATCGCCCACGGCCTGCGCAACACGGGGTAGGCGGGGCGGGGCGGAGGGCGGCCGGGCCCCTGCCTGCGGTGCCGGGCGCGGAGGGGGATGGACGGTGGCGGGCCGGACCCGTGGTCGGCGGCCCCGGGGAGCGCGATCAGATGTGGCTGTGGCCGGGGGACCGCTTGGCCGTCGAGTCGGCCATCCCGGCCGATCCCTTCCAGCAGGCACGAGAACGCGATCCTGGCCGAGCGCCCGCCACGGCACCTGAGGTGCTTGTCCAAGCGTGCGGTCCCGCAAGCGGCCCGCCAAGCGGATGGTGGCCGCACCCCCGGCAGGCGCTGGGCCGATGCACCACGACACGGTCGGGATCCGCGCGCAACTCCAAGCGATGCCCCGGGTGGCCGGGTTGGCCGCCGGAGGGTCGACCGCTCTTTTCGCGCAGGCTCTTGGGCGCCGGTTTGTCGTAGCCATCACTCGCCGGTGGCTTCCCGCTATTGCGGCTGATCAGGCCCAGCCGCCGCTGTAGTTCTCGGACCTGTTCCTCAAGCGCATCCACCCGGGCGTACAGCGCGCCACGACGAGGTCGGCCACCTGCTCCGGATCCGTCGCGCACAGGGCCAGGATCGCCTCTCGGCTCGGCCGTGATGGCGGCATGCGCTGGTCGCAACCCCTTCCAGCGGGAGGCACCCGGGTAGGCCGACGCTACCACAGGCCGCGCCCGTTGTCCAGCGACTTCTTGGCCCGCCCCGCCCGGGCGGCCTGAGCAGTTACGAGTTCGAGATGGGTCCCGCGAACCCGTGCGGCCTGATCGAGCATCACGTCGCCGTGGTGCGGGCGCATCCGGAGTGCACGGTGGAAACGGTGGTCTTCTGGGGACGGCTGCGGTGGCGGCAGCCGGTGCGGTGCGGCAAGGCGACCCTGGATGCGCACCAGGTGTTCCTGGCCGAGATGGACGGGGACGCGGAACTGCGGCGACTCGACGACAAGGCGCGTGGCGGCGCGACGCTCACCAGCGGCGACATCCTGAAGCTCGCCATGCTACCATTGATGCACCAGGAGCGGCCCATGTGGGACGTGTTGCGGGATGCCGTCCCGCTCGCGGCGATTCTGGAGCCGGAGATGCGGCGAGGTGTGACGGGTGCCATGGGGGCGCTGGCGTACGGCGCCCTGGAGTCTGCGCAGCAACCGTTCCTACTGGAGGTGCTACGGCAGATGCCTCTGGGAGAAGAGCTTTTTGAAGTGCTCCGCCAAGAAGGACGCCAAGAAGGACGCCAAGAAGGGGAGCGGCAAGGCGAGGTGCGCAAGGCGCGGGAGGACGTGCTGGATGCTTTCCTGGCGCGGTTCGACCGAGTGCCGGCGCCCGTGGAGCAGGTGGTGGCCGCTACGGATGACCCCGCTCTGCTGAAGCAATGGCTCCGTGCGGTCATCCGTGCCCAGGATCCGGAAGCGGCGGAAGCGGTCTTTGCGGTGAAGCACTGATCGGTCTTCGCCTTGGCGGATGTACCGCCGGATCGGTCGAGGCAGGGCGGGGCCTTCTTGGCCGGTGGCGGCGGGGATCGCCGCGGGCCGGGAAGCAGGGACACCACCCGCCCGTTCGGTGAGGCTCTGTATTCCCTCACCGTGGCGTACGCGTGCCTGGAGCGGGCCATGCTCAGGATGGCGTCATTCTTGTGGGAGGCCTCTTGGCACAAGGCCCCGCCCATCGGGACGACGCACCAGTTACGGGCAAGCTGGCCTCAGGGCGCCACCGGCAGCACTCCAGCGGCGAATCCTGGCTGGACGACGGGAGGGACCGCCTTGGCTGACGCCCCCGCGCCGCACCGCGAGCGCACGGACCATTCCCTGCGCTGGCTCTTCACCCACCTGCGCAACCCGACCCTGCGCGAGTTCGGCTTACCCAGCCCCACCTTCGTCGAGGCCCGATCACCCGTAGTGCCGCTGGTGGAAACGAAGGCGGTGGTGGTGGATGCGCTCTTGGTCGGTGAGGATCACAGCGTCTGGCACCTGGAGTTCGAGATGGGTCCCGCGAACCCGTGCGGCCTGATCGAGCATCACGTCGCCGTGGTGCGGGCGCATCCGGAGTGCACGGTGGAAACGGTGGTCTTCTGGGGACGGCTGCGGTGGCGGCAGCCGG
>JAJZWQ010000111.1 GCA_021846605.1 Bacillota bacterium
GGGTCGCCGCGGCACCGGCCGCCGGCGTCCCCAGCCCCTCGCGCAGACGGGCCGCCAGTTGCGGGATGTCCACGCCGGCACGCTCCAAGACCCGGTGGCTGATCCGTGGTGGCCCGGGCCCCTCCATCCCCCGTCGGGTATGTTCGGAAGGACCAGCGGACCCCGGTGGGCCCCGCCGACACCCATCGCTCGTCGGTCTCAGAGACCCAGGGACGCGATCGTGCCCTCGGGGTCCTCGGCGCTGATGATGACGGCGGTGTAGCCGCCCCCCTGTATGTGGATGCGGATCCCGCGGGCGGCCCCGCGGTGGACCATGGCGAAGATGGGACCACCCGTCGTTTCGTATGTTCCCATCGCGAACAGCCCGGGGAGGCGCGCGCCCATGACCTTCATCCCGCCGACGGCGCCGATGGGGTGATCGATCGCCTCCACCGAGGCGACATGCCCCACAGGGATGTGCAGATCCCCGTGCAGGCCCTCGAGTTTCTCCGACTCCATCAGGTGCAGCACCAATTCGTCGCCCTCGCGCACCAGCTTGGCCATCGTTGTCTCTCCCCTGCCGGATTCCGTCTTCGCGTCCGGGTATCATGCGATTAATATCTTAAGTATAGGCAATAGGACAGGCAATCGCGATCAGCGGCCAGCGTGCAGGCGGCCGGCCTAGCCACAATACCGCTTAGTTTGGCTTTGCGGGGCGGCGGCCGCGAAAGACGGCGGGGGGTTCAGCGGCGGTGCCTTTGGACCGGTGACGGCGACCTTCCGCCGCGTCGCAGTAGACCGCTGCGGCGCCGTTATCTAAGCGGTATTGGGCCTAGCCAGGCGGCGAGAGCGGAGCCTGGGGTCCTGGCCCGGGCGAGCAGAAGCCCTCCCCCTGCGGCGGAGCCGACCTGGCCGGACCTGCGCGCCCGGCCCAGAACGCGACGGCGAGAACCGTCCGCCCTGCGGTCGCCGATGGTGCAAGGGGGCAACCAACACGCGCGAGACGGGGTGGCGGCGGCGGCCCTGCTCCCGTAGACAGGGGCCGCCGCTCCTGCGGGACTACCGACAGGCGGGGGCCGCCAGACAGCGGCCCCCGCGTCCGGCTACCGCGCCGCTAGCGCCAGAATCACCCGTTGGAACATGGGGGGTATCCGGCCCTCTCGGCCAGCCGTTGATCGTCACCACAAGCTGCCAATACCGTCGGCCCTGGCGTCGCGGCCGACGCGCCGGCCCTCCAGCAGGCGCTCCGAAAGGCGGGACCATCGTCGGTCTGTTCGGCCGTCGCCAGTCTGGCCACGATGGCATCACGGGAGGGAGCGGCGCGAGGTCGGTCGCGCTCAGGCCACAGCCCCCGCATCGCAGTACTGGTTGGGGGAAGGGGCGTCCCCCTGCGGCACCACAATCCCCGTCCACGCGGATTGGCAATACGCCAGACCGCGCCGGCGTCCACTGCGCTATGCTGGGTCTGGACGGTGGCGGATGCGCCGCATGCCGCCGCCCTTGGCAGAGGAAGGGAGGCCGTGCCGTGGCAGCCCAGGACCCACACCATCCCGCCGTCTGTTTACTGGTCCGGCGACAGGGGCTGCAACTCGGGGCGTCCGCAGACTGGGGCGACATCCGCAGCCTGCTGGGGAGACAGGGGGCGATCCGCCTCCAGGCAGGGCGTACCGCCATCACCATCGATCCGGACGAACAGGCCCTCACCCAACCAAGCCCCGCCGCGTGGCGCGCCGTAGAAGAGCGGGGGCCATGGGCCGTCTGCACGCCAGAGACGGCGGCCGTCGGTTGGCCACTGGCCGTCCCAGAGGGCTGGGAGCGACTGCTGCAACGCATCCTCGCCGGGGAGGAGGCGTCCGAGGCCCACACCACCCTGGTGGACGCGGCCACCGACGTCTGGCTCCGCCCCGGATTCGAGACGCTGCTCTCCCAAGCGCAGTTGCGCTTCGTCCCATTTCCGCACCAGGTGGCGGCCGCAACCACCGTCCTGCGGCGCATGCGCGGACGGGCCCTGTTGGCCGACGAGGTCGGGCTGGGCAAGACCATCGAGGCCGGCCTGATCTTGACCGAACTCTATCTGCGCCAGCAAGCTTCGCACACCTTGATCCTCGTCCCCGCCGGGCTGGTCGGACAGTGGGCGGAGGAGCTCGAGCGAAAGTTCGCCCTGCCCTGCCTGATCCACGGGGGCAGCGCGTGGCAGGCCGCGGCCGATCCCTGGAGCGCACCGATCATCCTGGCATCCCTGGCCGCAGCCAGGCGCGCGCCGCACAGCGCGGCCGCGGCGGCCGTGCCCTGGGACTTGGTGATCGTCGATGAGGCGCACCGTGTGAAAAACCCACGCAGTGCATCCGCACAACTGGTCAAATCCCTGCAGACCCGCTATTTGCTGCTGCTGACGGCAACGCCCGTGGAAAACCGCCTGGACGAACTCTACCAGTTGGTGAACCTCCTGAGGCCGGGACACCTGGGCACCCCGACGCAGTTTCGGCGGCAGTATGGCACGGCGACGACGGCCGCCACCGTCCGCAACCTGCCCGCCCTGCAGCGCCAGATGCGTGAAATCATGGTCCGCCACCGCCGCAGCGAGGTGGCCGTGATGCTACCGCGCCGGTTGGCCGAAACCCGCCGCGTTCAGGCCGCGCCTGGTGAACTCGAACTGTATAAAGAGATTTCGGCGCATGTGCGGACCACGGGACGGACAGCGACCCCGGCCGAACGCATGGCGTTGCGGAGCCTCCAACGGTTGGCCGGAAGCAGCCCGGCCGCCCTGGCGCGCGGGCTGGAACGCATGGACCGTCCGCCAAACCCCCTGCATGTGCCGCAAACCGCAAAGCTGGCTGCCCTGCTGCACCTGCTGGACCACCACCTGCGTCAGGGAGAGAAGGTCGTTGTCTTCACGGGATTCCGCGCCACGCTTGATATGCTTGCCGAAGCCCTGATCGCCGCAGGGGTCGACGCGGGGGTGTACCATGGCGGACTCGGCCGACGCGACAAGGACGCCGTCATCGCGGCCTTCCAGGGACCGCGACCTGTGCTGCTGACCACTGAGGCCGCCGGTGAGGGCCGCAATCTGCAGTTCTGCCACGTCATGATCAATTTCGACCTACCGTGGAACCCCATGCAGATCGAACAGCGGCTGGGGCGCATCCATCGCATCGGCCAGGAACACGACGTCGTCCTCCACAACCTCGTGACCCGCGGCACGTTGGAAGACCACATCCTCTCCGTCCTGGAAAGCAAGATCAACCTGTTCGAGTTGGTCGTTGGCGAATTGGACATGATTCTCGGCCGCATCGAGGACGAGTTCGACTTCGAGCAGGCCGTCTTCGAGGAGCATGTGCGCAGCAGCGACGACATCGAGTTCGCGGCGCGTCTGGAGGAATTGGGCAGCCGCTTGGCCGACGCGCGCCGTGACTACCTCCAGGGCCGTGCCGAGGGGGATGCTTGGCTGCCGTCGGAGGAAGACGCCGCGCTGTAAAGCCGGATGACAAACCGCGTCGTGCCGGGCCCGCCATCCGCACCCCGACAGGGCGACTCTGCGGGCGCGCGTGGGTGCCGGGAGGGGAGGCCGCAGTGTCCGCAGCAAACGCCGGCCGGTTGTTTCAGAACACGTTCCGCCTCGCCCGTCCACCCCGCGCGGGCCCGGTTGGCCACGGGCACCGATCTTGCTGCCAACGGTGCGTGTTCGTCAACGCCGTCGGCGGGAGCCGACGGCTTGCAGCCACACGTTCGTGGCCGCGACAGGCCGGTGGACGGCGGCTCGCCAGCCCCACGTGTAGCGAGACTGGCAGGGCCCTGTTGGCGCCCGCTGTTGCTGGCCGCGTTGAGGTCCGGTGAAGGGAGAAGCCGCATTGCGTGCGCCGGAAAGCTCGCCGGCTCTGGCGGTTGGCCTTGTTCCGGTGTCCGCGCCGGCTGCACTCTTGGCGGGCCTAAGGGGGATCGACCGTAACGACGGCCACGCCCGCCGGTACCGCCCTTCAGCGTGCGAACCTGAGCGGCCGGTAGAAGGACTACCCGTGCAATCGACGGCCCTGCTGTATGCGCCCGGGCACGCGGTCGCGGATGTCGGTCAGGTCCTCGAAGGCCAGGGTGGCGCCGGGCTCCACGGACTGGACCACGCGCTTGGACGGTACGTGGTCGCAGTCCCGGCGGAGGCGTTCCTGGTGGCGGGACACCTTCCGCCGGTGCCGTCTGGCCGACCCACGAACGGCGCAGACGCGGTTGAACGACCCGGTGTGCTGCACGCTGGTCTCACGCCGCATGGCCTCAACCCCCACACCCGCCGGCACCCGCGGCCGCGGGGTCAGGTTCTGAAGAAGATGCGTTCGCACCATCGAGGGGAGGCAGCGGCAATTCCTGCGTCGCCTGCGGCGACGCCCTCCTTGCCGCGATTTTGATGGATATGAACGTGGCGTGCACTTTCTTCCTGCGCTGGCTTGAGACGCGCGGCGCGGCTGTCGAGCAGGGCCCGGACGCCGCCCTGGTCCTCGTTCCCCCGGACCTGAGCGAGGTGTTACGGGTTCCGGAGACCCTGGCCATCACCGCAGACCCCGATGTGGCCGCCGAAGACGGAGCCCTCCTGTTGACCCCAGGGCACCCGGCCCTGGAACGCGGGGTCGGCGAAGTACTGGAACAGGGCGATGCCGGTATCGTCTGGCTTCCCTGGCCCCGTCCCCTGCCTCCGACACCGGAGACGCTGCTCGCCAAGGCGCGCGAGGCGGTGGCCGTCGACCACGGACGCATCGACCCCGAGCGACCGCCCCAACCCGTTTTTGCGCCGCTACTGCGTATCGATGCCCTCTGTACCCACACCGTTGACGACCAGTTCCAGGAACGGGTTGAGGTGTGGGTGGACGGTCGCAGCGGGCGAGAACTCCATGCGGCGCACATACGGCTGCTGCGAAGCGCCGGACGGTTGCATGGGGACCCCGCGCGCCACCCCATCCTGTGGCCACAGTTGGATGTGGCGCTACCGGCCGCCGACGCCCTGCTGCATGCCAAAGCAGAGGAACGCAGCCGCTCACTGGGTATGCAGGCGGCGGTGCTGGCCAAGGCAGAAAGCGCGCGCACCACCGCCTACTACGAAGAATTGCTCGCCTCCATCGCACGGCGGCAACAGGGCGCCCCCGCAGAGCGGCAGACCCTGTTGGCGCGTCAGGCCGAAGTCGCCCAAGCGGAAGCACAGCGTCGACTGCGCGAGATCGAGGAGAAGTATCGGCCGTCACACATCCTGCGCCCCATGCGCCTGCACCTGATTCTGGCACCCGCCCTCCACCTGCCGTTGTGGGTCCGGCGCGGAGACCGCCGCTACCCCTTCGCCCTCCGCTGGTGCCTGGATGCCGCGGGCTTCCTTCCCGTCTCCTGCCCCCGCTGCGGTTCGGCTGCCACCTTGGTCGCCGGCCGATCAGAGATTGGCTGCCGCGCCTGCTTGGGCCCCTCACGGATGGAAACGCCGTCTGGGTCGGGCAGGTAAAGGGGCGGATATCTGCTATGCAGAAGGAGTTGGCGGATGGTCCAAGCCTTCCAGGCAACTGGTCGGTTGCGCAATGGCCGGTCGACACCCTCCTGCCTGGGTTTCGCCAGTCGTGCGAGGAGTCGCAGAGGCCCAAGGGCTTCGGGGACGCGAAGTGTAGTGACACGGTCGGGATGGCGGGACGGTCACCGCCGAGGGCGCGAAGCGAGTAATGTTGAGAGCATCCAGGATCCGGGGCTGTGTGGTCGACGGTTTTCGACCTTCCCATCCCTTCTCCCTGATCTCACAAGCCGTGTCGCGACGGCTCTGGCTGCCCCCACTTACGCCCTTCTGACCGCATCCCTGCCCGCATACCCCCCCCGCCCCCGCTTGCAGCACTATTCACGCGTTTGCAGCCTCCTGGCCGCCTGCCCCTCTCGAGCCACGCTCATCCGAGGCCTTGCTGTGCCATCGCACGGGCCGCACCCGCAGTCCTGCCGGATAGCGTAATCTTCGGCATCTGGACCCCAATCCGGGTGCACGACGCACACATCGGCCTACGGCCGCACGGCCACCTCCAGGTCCGCTCCGGTGCGCTCGTGCAGGGCCGCCGCCAGCGCCCGCCATTGCCGAGGGGTTCCCCACTGCGGGGTGGCGGCCAGCGCGCGCAGCAGTTGCCCCGGTGCCCCCGCGGCCAGGTAGTCCGAGGCCAAGGCGCGCTGCAGACCCAGAAGGCGCGGCAGACCGTCCACCCCGGCCGGCAGCGGGCCCACTGCCACCGGCTCCACGTTCTGCCCCACGACGACCGCCGGAACCTCCACGGTCACCTCTGGCGCCCAGTTCAGGGCCTCTCCCCCGAAGGGGACATCGAGCCCGATCACCGCCGGCTCGCCGGTGGCGACCGCCCGCACCAGTCGGCCGACCGCGCTCCCGTCCCCCTCCCCCGCACCGGGCTCGGCCCACGGGACGCCGTCCGCCGGCATCTCCACCCCGGGCGGGTTCCAGGGCCAGCCGCCGGAGGCCACGGTGGGGACCAGGCCGGTGAGGCGATACACCTCGGCGAGGGGCTCCGTGGCGGCGCCGAGGCGCTCGGCCAACTCGCCGTATCCCTCCCGCCCCTCCACCGCAAACCGCAGCACCCAGCCCACACGGTGCACGCCGCCGTGCACCAGGGCCACGGCATCCTCAGGGGCACCGCCCAGGGCCGCCAGACGGGCGCGCAAGGCATCCAGGTGCCACCCCAAACCCACCGCGCGCAGGCCGCTCACACCGAAACGCCGCCGGGCGGCGCCGGCCAGGATGTCCGGGACGGGCGGCAGCGTGACCAGCAGCGCTGGCGCGGCGCGGGCGGCCACCTCCCGCGCCAGGCCCAGGAGTGCCGGCGCCCCCAGCGCCGCGGCCACCACGGCGCCCGCCCCCTCCGCTGGCGCGTCGGGCCAGCCGCAGGCCGCCAACACCCCCCGCACGGCGGCCCGGACATCCGGTACCCCCGGACACAGGACGACATCCGCGCCATCCAGCGCGGCGGCACGCGGCGCCAGTGTCACGGTCAGCGGGACCCCCTCCGCCTCGGCCAGGCGCTGCAGCACGGCGGCACCGGCGGGCGCCACACCCTCCGGGGGCACCTCCAACCGCAGATCCACCGCGAACGCCTCGCCCGCCCGACCCGCCGAGACCATGGCCCGCACCAGTCCCTGCCCCAAGGCGGCCCAGGGGGCGCCAGCACCCACGCCCGCCACGCGGACGCAGCGGCCATCCGTCATGCCCGTACGCCCCCTTCCCCGTCCGCCCGACATCCGCGCCCCAACCCGCTCACGACGCCGCCGTGCCCGCCCCACACGCCCCCAGCGTCGAGGGCGCGACGTCCGGCTGGGCCATCTCCCGCAGCACCAGCAGGACCCGGCACATGTACTGGGTGTATCGCGGGTCCCTCCGGCTGGGCCCGCTGCGCGCAAACGCCGCCAGGTGACCCGCGCCCGGCACGACCAGCTTGCGCGCCAGGCTGTCGTGGGAGGCGGCGAAGAGGCGTTGGACGTCGGCGGGCGGTGTCGCGGTGTCCGACGCCCCGGCCACGAGCAGCAACGGGCGCGGGTGGCCCCCTCCCAGCGCGGTCACCGCGCGGAGGGGATTATACGCAGCATAGTCGATTCCGGTCTCCCGCTGCATGGCCCAGAGGATCGTCTCGGAGAAGGGGAAGGCGGGTAGGCCCGTCCAGCGCGGGATGGACCGCCGCAGGTAGCCGTCCGCCGACACATAGGGGCTGTCCGCGATGACGGCGCTGATGGTACGGCTTCGCGCCGCCGCCAGGATCGCGGTGTCGGCCCCGGTGCCCAGCCCCCAGACCGCGACGTGGCCCTGGGGCGGCCCCAGGCTCTGCAGGTAGCGCACCACGGTCATCAGGTCGTTGACCTCGACGGTGCCGAAGCCGATGCCGGCCCCCCCGGACGCCCCCGTGCCCCGGGGGTCGAAGAGCACCACATTGAACCCCGCGTCATAGAGCGCCTTGGTCACGGTCCACACGGGGAAGCTGCCCGAGGTGCGGCTCTGACCATGGTTGGGGACAAGCACCACGGTGTCCTGGGACCAGTCGCCGGAACTGCCCGGGTAGATGTTGGAGTAGGAGGGGACGATCCACGCCGCCAGCGGGATATGCGCGCGGGCGGTGGACAGGGTGGCGTTTGGGCTGCAGACGACCGGAGGGGTCAGCGGCAGGCATCGGTAGTCGAGCGAGGCTCCGGTCGCCGGATTCAGCGTCCCGTGCTGCCGCGGGGGGTGGGTGAGCTGCCATCCCCTGTAAGCGCTGACCGCCAACAGCACCACCACCGCCAGCGCCAGCGGCGGCCAGACGAACTGCAGACCCCGCAGGATTCTATGCATCCGGCCCTCCGCCCTCCGGCGCCCGCGTCGGATCAATCCCAGCGCTGGGCTGGGCCCCCGCTGTCCTCGCTGTGCCCCGATGGTGCTGATCGTTCCGCGGTCTCCAGGAGGGCGATCACGGGACGGGCGCGCTCCGGCTCAACGTCCAGGCGCAGCCGCTGTCCCCATTGCGCCGTCCCGGGCCACGGGGTCACGCCGCGCCTGTCGGAGCTATTCCGCGTCCCACCCGGGTTTCCTGTGGGTGGGGCGTCACCGCGCGGCCGGCGGGGCATCCAGGACGCCCGAGACGCGCGCCCACCAGGTGGTGGTCGGTACCTGCACCAGGATCGTGCCGATCACCGCCATGAACACGAAGGCGGCCACGGTGCGGGCCCCGGGGATGCCCTGCGCCAGCAGGGTGCCCGCCAGGGCCGCCGGCACCGCCCCCGTCTCGTGCACCCAGGCCGCCAGGCGCATCTCCCCCACCGTCCAGCGCGCCACCCGGTCCGGCGGCAGGCAGAGGACAACGGCGACCGGTCGCGCCACGAAGATGAGGACCAGGGTGACCAGGCCGGCCGGCCAGGCGGCGCGCGCCAGAAGCGTGGGATCGACGGTCGCGCCCAGGACGACGAAGATCAGCAGGCGCACCAGCACTGTGACCTGCCGCAGGTAGGAATCGTGCATGCGCCGGTGGCCCGTGGGCGGCACCGTCCCCACCAGGTGGCGGTTCCCGGTCAGCACCCCCGCGACGAACACGGCCATAAACCCGGAGGCGTGCAGCGCGCTGGCCGCCACGTAGCTGGCGAGCACGAGCAGCAGAGAGAGGAGGGCCCCCTGCTCGCGGGTGTCGAAGAGCGCTGGACCCCGGCCCCCGGGGACCAGCCAGGCCGCGCAGACCCCCAGGACCACACCGACACCCAATCCGCCCAGGATGTTCCAGAGCACGAGCCCCGCCGCGGCGGGCACCCCCGGGGCCGCGCCACGCTGCAGGCCCACCAGGGTGAAGGTCAGAACGGCCCCGACGGCGTCGTTGCACGCGGACTCGGCCTCCAGCAGCCGGGCCAGCCGCGCCCGCACGCGGACGCTGCGGAACAGGGGGATCACGGTGGCCGGGTCGGTGGCCGCCGTCACCGCCGCCACCAGTCCGGCCACCGGCCAGGACAGGCCGACCAGATGGGCCGCCAGGGCGACCACCGCGGCGGTCGCCAGCAGCCCGCCGGTGGACAGGAGCGTCAGCCCGAGCCAGATCCGCCGCAGCACGTCCAACCCCAGGCGGCGCCCGCCCTCATACAGCATGAACGCGGCGCCAAAGGTCAGGATGACGCCCGCCGGGCCGCCCCCAGGCCGGATGTGCACCAATCCGCCCACCGGGCCCAGCAGGAGCCCGGTGACCAGGAAGAGGACGATGTCGGGGAGGCCGGTGGCGCGCGCGACGCGCTCCGCGAGCAACCCCGCCCCCAGGATGACGAGCAGCATGGTGAAGACGCCGACGATCGCCGCACCTCCTTACCGGACTGCGGCAACCCCCACGGCCGACGCGGTCTTGCCGGCAGTATATGCGGCGACCCCCGCTGTTCGTGGGCCGTGAGACCGGGCGCGTTAGACGGCGGAGTCCAGGGCGGTGCGCAGGCGGCCCACCATCCCCGCGGCCAGCGCCGCGCGCGCCTGGGGCGCCGCGTCGGGCCCCAGCGCCGCGACGGCGCCAACGATCCAGGAGGCGACGATGACCCCGTCGGCGACCTGGGCCGCCGACGCCGCCTTCTCGGGACTGTTGATGCCAAAGCCCACCAGCAGGGGCAGGTCGGTGAACCGCCGGACGCGGAGCACCGTGTCCGGCACCCGCGCCAGGGTGTCGGAGCGCGCGCCGGTCACCCCCGCCACCGACACACAGTACACAAAGCCGCTGGCGGCGACGGCCACCGCCCGCATGCGCTCGTCGGTCGACGTCGGCGCCACGAACAGCACCAGGTCCATGGCGCGCGCCCGGCAGGCGGCACCCAGGACCCCGCTCTCCTCCACAGGGATGTCCGGTACGACCAGCCCGTCGACGCCGGACCGGGCCGCCAGGTCGGCGAAGGCGTCATACCCGCGCGCGTACACCGGATTCACGTAGGTCATCAGCGCCAGCGGGCAGGATATCTGCGCCCGCAGGCGGGCCACCGCCTCCAGCGCGGCGTCCACCCGCAACCCACCGCCGAGCGCGCGCTGCCCGGCCGCCTGGATCACGGGGCCGTCGGCCATGGGGTCGGAAAATGGCAGGCCGAGTTCCAGCGCGTCCGCGCCGGCCTCGGCCATGGCCCGCCCCACCTCGACCGAACTCTCGAGATCCGGGTCCCCCAGCATGAGATAGGGCACCAGGGCCTTGCGCCCCCGCGCCCGCACCTCGTTCAGCGCCGCCCCAAGGCGGTGCATCGTCTTGACCTCCTCCCCGCGGCCGGGGGATTCCCGGTGATCGCTCACCGGGGCTTCCTGCTTCGCCGGGGTCCGCCCACCCGTTTCCGGGTAGGGCTTACGTCCCCTCCCCAGGCAGACGCCGCCAGTTCCGCGAGCCCCGCATCCTTGATGTTCTGTGCGGCGTTCACGTCCCGGTCCAGGACGGCGCCGCACGCGGGACAGTCCCAGTGCCGCACTGCAAGCGGCAACGCCGCCACGGTGTGCCCGCAGACATGGCACCGCTTGCTGCTGGGGTGGAAGCGGTCGATCTGGACAAAGGCCCGGCCAGACCACCGTGCCCTGTACTCCAGTGGCCGCAGGAGTTCGCCCCAGCCCACGTCGGCGATGCTCTGCGCG
>JAJZWQ010000112.1 GCA_021846605.1 Bacillota bacterium
GGCGCGCCCGCATCGTTCCGCGCCACCCGCGGACGGCCCCGGCGCGCGCCCGCGGCGCAGCAGGCCGCCGCGGCCCGTCCTGGCAGGGGCGGCGACCCTTCCCACTTCCCACTTCCCACTTCCCACATCCTTCGGGGCGCCGCGGGCCTGGGCCCGCGGGAGCAGCGTCCGCCCGCGGCGGTGGCCCCGCTCCAGATTCACGCCGACGCCGCGCGGCCGCACCTGGTCGTGCCAGACCCCCGGCGCGAGCCGGTGCCCGCGGTAACACAGCCCGCGCATCCCGGCGTGGTCCAGCGCCGCCGGCCGTGGCGCGCCCCCGCACAAGGGGGTCCGGCTCGGCGCAACGGGCCAGCACGCGCGCAGGCGGGCGCGGGCCACCTCTGGCGACTGATGCGCCGCCCGCGCCATCAGATCATACCGCGCCCTGTACGGGTGGTGTCAGCCGTTGCCCGATTTGCACGATACACTGGACGCAGCGACCCGCGCGCGGGTTCCAGCAGCGCCGGCGGTGGGCGGCGCGCGGCCGGGTTGCCCCCATGGCCCTCGAGTTCGGCCATCGCCCCCCGCGCCGCGCAGAAATACGCGCTGGCGTAGGCAACGAGTGCCCGTTTTGCCTGAAAGCTCCGAACATCCGTCAGCACCAACGGGAAGAGCAGGTAGGCCGCCCCCAGGTCGGTTGTCGCCTACCCCTCCGGCAGCACGCACCGCTTCGGAGCGCACGGCAGAGGATAGCAGACAGGCTCCGCCCCACCGGTGGCCACCGGGCACGGCGGGCACGACCGTTCTACTGGAATCACCCGCACCACGCCCACCGTCAATCTCCCCTCGGCGATGCTCCAGGAGCCGACCACCGTCGCCGCGGTACCGCTTGGTTCGTCCACGCTGCCTGTCAACCCCACCGTCCCCTCCGGGGTTGTCAACTCGGTTGCTGTCCCCGCGTGCTCGATCACACCTCGCACGGCCATCTGCCCCGACGCAAGGGGGCCCACGTTCCCCCACACCTCGCACACCGGCCAGCACGCGGGAATGGTTCCGGCCGCCCGGACCAGCGGACAGGCGATACCCGCCCCCGTCGCGCCCGTGGTCCCCGCACTACCCGCTGACCCAGACACGGCCTTCGCGCTGCCGCTTCCGCTGGACGACACCCGGACCTCCGGGGAACTGTAGGCATCGGACACCAGCGAACCCACTCTCGTCTCCACGCCTACCGTCCCCCCGGAAAACCGCGCTGCGGCGGCCGGACTTGCCGCGACAGAACCCTGCGCCGCGCCCGCGGCGGTTCCCCCGCGTCCTCCTCCCGCAGCGGCCCCAATCGCGGACACCGGCGCCGCCGAGGCCCCGATCGTCAGCGCCAACACCACCGCCATCCCCACCGCGACCCGCGGCCTCCACACCGCACCCACCCCCCTGGGTCAGTCCCTTCGCTCCACATCGACGAAAATCGTCCGCCGACGGTTCCAGGCCCGGCGTGGCGCCCCGCGCCGTCGGGGTCGGCCGCCAGCGAGAAGGCGCCGTCGGTCCCATCCCCCGTCCGCCCCCGTTCTCCCGCCGCGCGGCGGCGCCTTGGGGGTATCATGGCCCCATGCAAGCCACGCCTGCCCGCCGCCGCCCGACCTGCCGCGCCCGCCTGGTCCTCCTCCGGCCCGGCCCCGAGGGCGAGGAGGTGCTGCTCGTCCACCATCGGCGCCCCGAGCGCTCCTTCTGGTGCTTCCCCGGGGGCGGCGTCGAGCCGGGCGAGACCTTGGCCGCCGCGGCGCGGCGCGAAGCGCGCGAGGAGGTCGGGCTCTCCCCCGAACTGGAGGGCGTCGTCTACCTGCAGGACCGTCCTGGCGCGGACGCCCTGGATGTCTTCTTCCTGGCGCGGGTGCCCGCCGGCGCCGCGGCCACGCTGGGCGCGGACCCCGAGCGGACCGGCGCGGCCGCGGTGCTGGCCGCGGTGCGCTGGATACCGCTGGCCCGGTTGGGGGAACTGGACGTGCTGCCCCCCGGTCTGGCGGCCGGCCTGGCCACCGGCCGCCAGGGGACCTGGGGCCGCCTGCCCGAGCCGGAGAGCGCCGAGGCCTGACCCCCTCCACCCCTCAGCGCCCGGGCAGCGGAATGTAGACGACCTCCCGCCCCTGGATCGCGCGGCGCTCGGCCAGGCGCGCCGGGTCCAGCGCGGCGCTGACGGCGTCGACGTCGGCGAAGGTCGACGCCGTCAGCGCCTGCAGTTCACGGCCGTCCAGGGCCCCGCGCCCCGGGTTCGGTCGTCCACCGCGCCGCCGAATTCGGCGTGGAAACGCTGGCGCAGCAAACCACAGGTGTGCACCACCAGGTTGCCCACGCTGTTGCTCTCGGCGTTGGGGCGCCACGCCAACTCCTCCGGCCCCAGGCGCCCGAGCGTGGTGTGCAACCGCTCCCCCATGGTCTGCATGCCGGCGCCCGCCCGGGCGATCACCAGGGCCCCGGCGTCCATAAATCACGCGGCGCGGGGACTGTCGCCTTCAGGTCTGCCGCCCGGTAAAATGCTCGCAGCACAACCGGAGAGGAGACGCCGCCCAAAGGCACCGGCTTGCCGGAAAACCGCTTCGGGCACATGGCTCCGGATCGCTCCTCTCCTTGCCGGGATGGCTACACGCGACCCCGGCGGGTCGCGTCAACCGGCCGAACGTCCAGCGATCCAGCCGGACAAGCCGACGGTCGTTGACCAGAGAGACGCGGCGCAAGCCCCCGGCGTCAGCCGTGGGGACAAGCCGACCCATTTCCTCCTTGCGTGGTATCTGCTATAATGCAACGCATGGAGCGCAAGGCATACAAGTACCGCTTCTACCCCACCGCGTGAGGTGGGCGGACCCCGGCGAAGCAGGAAGCCCGGGTGAGCGATTACCGGGACTCCCCCGGCTTGAGCCGTGGGGAGGAGGTCAACTACCCATCCTCCCGTTCGGCGGCCTTGCGCGCCACGCAGAGAAAGCGCTCGCTCTCGCTGCGCAGCGCGTTCAGTTCCAGATCGCCCAGCGCCAGCACCTCCAGGCCGGCGGCCTCCAGGAGTTCCCGCACCTCGGCGATCGGGTAGGCGCGCTCGCGGTGCACCTCCCGGATGCGGCGGTACGCCCCGCCGGGCTGACGCACGAAGGCGTTGAGCACCAGGGTGTTCACGTCGGTCTCATGGTCGTAGCTCGTCTGCCAGGTCAGCAGGAGGTCGTCGGCCGGCTCCTCGACACGCTCGCCGGTGCCCCACTCCTCGGCCAGGCCCGCCCGGGTGTTCATATCGAAGATGAAGAGCCCGTCGGGCACCAGGCACTCCCGCACCCCCCGCAGCACCGCGGCCAGATCCTCACGCGTCAGCATGTAGTTGAGGCCGTCATACATGCAGGTCACGGCGTCCAGCGGTCGGCCGATCAGGAAGTTGCGCGCGTCGGCCTGCAGCCACTGGACGGCCACCCCGGCCGCCCGCCCCTTGGCCTGCGCCTCGGCCAGCATGCGCGCGGACACGTCGATCCCCGTGAGATCGTACCCCTGCTGCGCCAGGTAGACGGCGGCGTCCCCGGTACCGCAGGCCAAATCGCACACGCGGCCGGAGGGCTTGCCGAACCGCCGCAGCAGGCCCGCGATCCGCGGCGCCATCTCGTGGCTGAACCGGGTGAAGCCCGCACGCTCGTAAATCTCGGCGAGGTCCTCATACATCCCCGTGACGCTCCGCCCCCTCTAGCGGCGTTGCACGCGGTAGCCGAGTTCGCCCAGCGCCGCCAGCGCGGCGCCGGCCTGCGCCTCCTCCGCGAACCCCAGGCGCAGTGTCCCCCCCTCACCCTCGCGCAGCCGCAGGATCTCGATGTCCTGGACGTTGATGCCCCGGTCGCCCAGCGCGCCGCACAGGGCCCCGATGACGCCGGGACGGTCGGGCACGAAGAGCACGAGATCATGATAGCCCGGCAGCAGCCCCTTCTGGCGGGCGGGGACGCGCTGGCGCACCGCGCCCGCGCGGTCGAAGTGCGCCCGCAGCGCCGGGGCGTCCTCCGCGGCCACCGCGGCGCGGATCTCCCCCAGCCGGCCGGCCAGGGTGTCGATCGCGGCCAGCACCGGGCCGCGATTGGTGGTCAGCACGTCCAGCCACATGCTGGCCGGACTCTGGGCGATGCGGGTCGTGTCGCGGAACCCCCCGCCCGCCAGCGAGAGCAGGCCGGCGTCCCGCGCCTCGCCCTCCCCGGCCGTCTCGGCCAGCGCCACGGCCGCCAGCTGCGGCAGGTGGCTGATCAGGGCCACCCGCGCGTCGTGGCGCTGCGGATCCAGGCGCAACGGGTGCGCGCCCGTGGCCATCACCAACGCGGTGATCCGCTCCAACTGGGCCGGGGGCACCGTGGGCCCCGGACACAGGGCCCACACCGCCTGTTCAAAGAGATAGGGGTCGGCGGCCTCGACCCCGGCGCGTTCCGAGCCGGCCATCGGATGCCCGCCGATGAACGTCGCCCCGTCAGGGGGCAGTTCGGCGGCCATGCGTTCCGCCATGGCCACCTTGGTGCTGCACACGTCCGTGATGAGCGCCTGCGGCGCCGCCAGCCGCGCCACCTGGGGGACCAACTCCAGACACGTGCGCACCGGGGCCGCCAGGACCACCAGGTCCGCGCCGGCCAGGGCCGCCGGCACATCGGGCGCGACCTCGTCGATCACCCCGAGTTCCAGGGCGCGCCCCAGCCGCTCTGGGGAACGCCCGCACCCCACCACGCGGCCCACGGCCCCCTGCTCCCGCCAGCGCAGCGCCAGGGAGCCGCCGATCAGCCCGACCCCGATGATCACCGCGCGCTGGGCGAGCAGCGCCATCTCTCCCCTTCTCCCCGGGCGGCGGCCTCAGGCGGTCCGGCCCACGGCGCCGGCCACGGCGCGCACCTGCTGCATCAGGGTCTCGAAGGCCTTCAGCGGTAGCGTTTGCGCCGCGTCGGACAGCGCCTCGGACGGATTGGGGTGCGCCTCGATGATCAGGCCGTCCGCCCCCACCGCGATGCCCGCCCGGGCCAGGGCGGGCACCAGGGACGCCTTCCCCGTCCCGTGGCTGGGATCCACGAGCACCGGCAGGTGGCTGAGCTCCTTGGCCAGCGGAACAGCGTTCAGGTCCATGGTGAAGCGGGTGCCGGTCTCGAAGGTGCGGATCCCCCGCTCGCAGAGGATCACCTGGTAGTTGCCGCCGGAAAGCAGGTATTCGGCCGCCATCAGCCACTCCTGCACGAGGGCCGACATCCCGCGCTTGAGCATCACCGGCTTGCGGCACTGCGCCGCCTCACGCAGCAGTTCGAAGTTCTGCATGTTGCGGGTGCCGATCTGCAGGCAGTCGGCGTACGAGGCCACCAACTCCACCTGGTCGGGGCGCATGACCTCGGTGACGACCGGCATGCCGGTCTCCTCCCGCACCGCGGACAGCAGCCGCAGGCCCTCCTCGCCCAGGCCGTGGAAACCGTAGGGTGAGGTGCGCGGCTTGAAGGCGCCCCCGCGCAAGACCCGCGCCCCGGCGGCCCGCACCGCGCGCGCCGTCTCCAGCAACTGGTCGTAGCTCTCCACCGAGCAGGGCCCGGCCATCACCACGACCTCGTTCCCCCCGACCGGCACCCCGCCCACGTCCACGACGGTCGGCTCCTGGTGGAACTCGCGGCTGGCCAGCTTGAACGGCTGGCGGATTGGTACCACGCGCTCGACCCCCCCCATGGCCGTCACCGCATCCACGTCGGCGGACGACAACGCGGACTTGTCCCCGATGGCGCCGATCACGGTGCGTTCCGCCCCTCGGCTGAGGTGCACGCCGAAGCCCAATTGCTGCAACCGTTCCGAGACGCGCGCGATCTGAGCCTCATCGGCGCCGGATTCCATCACAACGATCACCGCAGGCGCCCTCCCCCAAAGATCTGCGGCAACGCAAAAAACCCCCGTCCCCTGACGTAGGGGCGGAGGTCTCCGCGGTACCACCCTAATCGGCCGGCACAGGCGCCAGCCATCTCTTCCCCGCTTGGCGCGGGGATCCCCGTTAACGGAGGGTCCGTCCCCCCATACTAGCGGCCCGGCGGCCGCGTTCCGGGCGGGATGCCTAGGGGTGTATTCACGCGCGCGCGCCGCCGGGTTCGCACCCTCCCCGGCTCTCTGCGGACCGCAGCCGCGTTACTCTGCCCCATCTTCGGCAGATATTGTTCTCGATTATAGCCCCTGCGTCGCCCCCGTCGTCAACCGTCATCGCGGACCACATGCGCGCAGGGGAGCGCGAGGCGGGGTCCAAATCCGAGCAGCGCCCCGGCTGGCGGCCCCGGGGGTAGCGCGCCGTGAGCCGGACGACCCGGCGGGGGCGGGCCGCCCCACCCCCGCCGGGCGCCGGATCCAGCGCTGGCCGCGCATCTCCCGGATCCCCCCGGCCCGCTGCGCCATCCAGCGCAGGGTCCGGTCCGCAAGCGCGGGGAGCCGCCCCCTCCCTTGTGGTATAATCTAGGAGTGCACCTTGACAACGGAGCGTAGCGGGTTCGGGCGGAGAGTCTGCCGCCCGGTAAAATGCTCGCAGCACAACCGGAGAGGAGACGCCGCCCAAAGGCACCGGCTTGCCGGAAAACCGCTCGGCACATGGCTCCGGATCGCTCCTCTCCTTGCCGGGATGGCTACACGCGCCCCCAGCGGGTCGCCGTCAACCGGCCGAACGTCCAGCGATCCAGCCGAACAAGCCGTCGGCTTCAGCCGGCGATCACGGCACCCGGCCTGGAGCCCCTACGCCCGTCAGCGGCCGGCGGCTTCCTCGGGCCGCACTGCCTCCCCCGCCTCCTGGGCGTGCCGGCGCCAGGCCAGGCGCACACCGCACAGGCTGGCCGACGCCGGATCGAGGGCGACCAGATCAGTGCGGTCCAGGGCGTGGACATCCGTCTTGCCCAGGGTCTGCACCACGTAGCGCATCTCGGTCACCGCCGACTCCAGGTAGTTGGCCAGGCTGCGGGCCCCACGCTCCACGTCCAGGGCGGCGTTCCAGCGGTGGCCGGCCGAGTGCATGACCAGGTCGCAGGTGGGCTCCCAGGGGAGCGCCTTCTTGGCCTGCTCGGCCAGCATAGCGATGATCGCCACCGTGCCGATGTACACCGCGTCGGCGCCCAGCGCCAGCGCTTTGAGGCAGCGACCCGGCGAGGTGATCTGGCCCGCGGCGATCAGCGTGACGGCGTCGCGCCGCCCGGCCTGCCGCAGATAATCGTCGGCGCGCACCAACCCGTGCATGGTGGGCAGCCCGACGTCGTCCTGGAGGGCCGCCGGTCCCCCGTGCGTACCCCCCTCGGCCCCGTCGATCGTGACGAAGTCCACACCGGCATCGAGCAGCACCTCCAGGTCCTGCTCGATGTAGTCGCTGACGCCGAGTTTGGCGCCCACGGGAACCGGGTAGTCCTGTTTGAGCCTGCGGACCATGGCGACGAACGCCTCGGGGGAGTCGACCCCCCGGAAGCGCGTGGCGACCTGGGCGCGCTCCCCGTCCTCCAGGCCGTAGACCGCGCGCATCCGCGCGTTGATTGCCCCGTCGTTAGGTTCGGTTCGCATGGCGGCGGCCGCCTGCGCCCCCTGCCCCAGGTGGATCTCGATCGCGTCCCCCCAGCGCAGCAGCTCCGGCCGCTGCATCGTCCCGTTGGCCCACAGCCCGCGGTGGTGCTGCACGATCAGGCGGTCGGCGGCCTGCCGCTCCTCGGGCAGGTAGGATTCGCCCGAGTTGGTGGCCGTGCCGGCGCGGTTGGCCCCCTTGGCCAGGGCGAGCTTGGCCTGGACGGAGAGCGCGCTGCCGTAGGACATTCCGGCGATCAGGATGGGGATGTCCAGGTGGAGGGGCTTTTGGGCGCGGGGGCCGATCACCGTGCGCATCTCGATCTGCTCGCCCTCGGGCGTGGGCATCCGGGGGCGAAGGTACACGGGTTGGAAGTACAGTTGCTGCCAGGGTGAGGGCTGCAGGGGCGACCCCATGGGGCGTTGCAGCGCGCCGCCGCCGCTGGAGCGCAACTGCGTCTCCACGAAGATCTGCGGGCCGACGTGCCGCATCACGGTCCACATGCTGGCCAGGTTCTTGGTGTAGGGGTCCCGCACCATGCGTTCCAGGAAGGGGCCGAGCAGGCCCCGCACCATCTGGCGCATGGCCGGACGCCAGCAGACGACCATCAGGGCGCCCAGCACCGCCAGTGCGGCCAGGGCGGCCAGGAACGCTGTCCAGAAGGACACGCGCACACACCTCCCGGCCACAGGCTGCCCGCCACGCGGGCACCTATGCCGGCAGGCGCGGCAGGGGCGGGGGCCGCAAGCCCCCGCCCCGCGCGCTCTCCCGTCCTGGTCAGTCGCGGTCCGGGAAGGCCACGCGCACCCGCTGCAACGACTCCACGGGCGGCAGGGACGGCCCGTATTCCAGGCCGACGTAGCCGCTGTACCCGGTAGAGGCGATGGCGTCAAACACCGGCCGGTAGTCCACCTCGCCCGCGTCGGGCTCGTGGCGGCCGGGCACTCCGGCGACGTGGTAGTACGTGATGAGGTCGTGGTGCCTGCGGATGGTCGACACCAGATCGTCGCCCATCACGGCCATGTGATACAGGTCGTACAGCACCTTGACCGCCGGCGACCCGACCGCCTCCACGACGGCGAAGGCCTTGGCCCGGGTGTCGCACCAGCAGTCCTTGTGGTCGACGCGGCTGTTCAGCGGCTCGATCGCGGCATTGACCCCTCCCTGCTCTAGGCGGGGGGCGAGCATGCGCAGGGTCGCCACCATCTCGTCGTGGTAGCGCTGCTCGCTCCAGCCCGCCTGCAGGCTGGCCGGCACCATCACCAGGTTCTTGCACCCCAGCGACTGGGCGATGCCGATGGCCCTGTCGACGTCGGTGGTCAACCGCTCCCAGTCGGCCTCGCTGATCAGGCTGGGCCGGCCGGCGGCCCCGGGCACGCCCCCGGTGGCCCCGCCCATGCACGTGACCTCCAGCCCCGTCTCGGCCCGCAGTTGGACAGCCTCTGCGGCGTCGTGGGCCCGCCAGTTGAACTCGCCGCCCTGATACCCGAGGCTGCGGCTACCGCTCCAGCGAGCGGCGAAAGGCCGGTCGTGCAGGTGGGGCTCCAGGTGCACCGCGATGCGCAGCATCATGCCATCCCCTTGTCTGAGAAATCGGGACCCGAGGCGGGAAGTGGTGCGCGTGGAACACCACCGCCGCCGAGGCGTGCGCCAACGCCGGGGCCGAAGGCGGTCCCATGTCGTCTTTCTTCGACTTCGGCCGTCCGCTCCTGCCTCCGCACGCAGGATCTTTCGCTGCCAGCCGTCCCAGCCCGCGCCCAAAGCCGGGCCTGAACGTCGCCTATGGGTAATGGTAAGCATACTGGCACGCCAATCCGTAATGCCGTCATCGCATTGGGATCTATGCGTCAGCGCCCTGTGACGCGGCGGTGGATCGGCGCTCGTATAGCAAGATTCGTGCCGTCAGGGTATCCCAGTGCCGTCTTCTACTGCCCGGACGGGCTTGGTGTCGGCCAACCGTCCCGCGCCGACGGCCGTTCATGCGCCTGCTGCGTGCCGCTCACTGGCAGCGTGAAGACCGCCCGCGTAGACCGGCTCAGGCCCCCGCACGTATACTCACCTGGGGGGTGGGCACATGGCTATCGCCGTGGACAAAGGACAACGGGACCTGCACGCTTTGGTGGATCGGCTGCCTGCCGACGCGCGGGAAGCGGCTTGGCGTGTTCTGTCTGCCCTTGTCGCCGAGGGGGAGCATGACACCGACCCTCTCTCTCCCGAGGAAGAGACCGCCGAGGAACAGGGTTGGCGTGAGTGCCAGGCTGGAAAAGGCGTGCCCCTTCGGCAAGCACGGTCGCATCGTGCCTAGTCCCGCCTGGGAGATCATCGTATCCCCTGCGGCGCTGAATGGGCTCCCCGCGCTCCCCGCACGCGAACGCCAACGTATAGAGGACGCAATGGCCGGGCTAGAGGCGGGGCCACGTGACGGTGGCGGGAAGCCCTTGCACGGCAGGCCACAATGGAGTCTGCGGGTAGGCGGTCGGCGCGTGCTGTTCCGGGTGGACGGCCCCGCCCACACAATCTATGTAACCGCCGTAGGCACTCGCGGTGACGTTTACAAGAAGCCCTGATCCAGGTGACGACCGCCCTCGTGTGTGCGGCCGTTCCGAACCGTCAGCGCTCCAGCCCCATCTCCCGCTGCCGTTCACGGCGGCCCTTCTCCTCGGCCGCCTCGGCGGCATGCATCCGGGCCAACTCGGCCCGCGCCGCCGCGCGCCGGTCCGCGCGTTGCAGCGCGGAGTGCGCCCCGCGCAGCACGCCCGCCGCGCTTTGCCGCACCTCGCGGGCCTGTTCGCGTGCCGACCGCACTTCGGCCCGCTGATGCTGAGCCGCCGCCTTCAGCACGGCCTGGGCGATCCGGTCGCGCACGTCGTCGCGGGCTTTGCCCCATGCGGCGTCTCCGGCCTGCGGCTGGCCGTTGTACAGGGAGGTCGGGTCGCGGGTGGACCGTTCCAGCCCGGCCAGGGCCGGCCGCTCCAGAACCCAGTCCGCAATGGCGCGTGCGTCGGCTTTCACGACCGCCGTCATGTATGCCAGGGCAACGCGGCCCTTGCCCGGCATGCGGGGCGCCAGGGCCTGGATCTTGCCTCCCAGCTCCCGCATGTCTTCGTGGCTGAAGGCGGGCGGGAGCTTGCCGGCAGAGGGATCTGCGGCCTCGGACTGGAGCGTCAGCCGGCGCATCTGGGCCAGGTTGTGCCGGCCGACCGCGACCAGCGTGTCGCGCGCAGCCGTCCGCTCTGCCGCCAGCTGCGCCCGGAGCGGGCCAAACACCTCCCGGGCCACGGCGCGCCAGCTGCAGTGTGCCGTCGCTTACCTCGAGTGGGGGCACCGCAGCCTCGCTGCCAGCTAGTGGCGCGTCCATCAAGTTCTGGCATGAGGTGATCGTTCGTTTTCTGTGAAGCCAAGGGTGA
>JAJZWQ010000113.1 GCA_021846605.1 Bacillota bacterium
GGTTGCGCCTTGGTCGACGGGTGGCCCAGGACGATCGCGCCCGCCAACAGGTGCGCGCCGCCTACCGCCGCGTCCTGGCGGCAGCGGTGCGCCGCGGTGGCCGCCGTCAAGCCGGCACCACACCTCGACGCTATCAGGAGGAGTTGTTGGCCCAGCACGCGCAACTCGCCCGCTGGCTCCCCGGGCTTACCGCCGCCTACGAGGAGGCCCGCTACAGCCGCCACCGCCTGGCGCCGGACGCGGTCGATCGCGTACGCCGCGGGGCCCGCCGGATCGTGCGCTTCCTCCAACCGCCGCGACAGAGGCGGACCGCCCGCGGGTCCGCCACCACCCCACCCAGGGGCGGCCGCTGAACGCACGAGGCTGCGGCCGATCGCGGCCTCGCCTCCAGGCGGTGCCCCACACGCTCCCCTCCGGCGCCCATCAGCGGGAGCGCCCGGGGCCGGTCGGCGGGTGTGCCGGCCCGTTTCACCACCGCCGTGGCCGGCCGCCCCGCGGTGCGACCGAGGCACGGGCGCCAGGTCAACCTGGCGCCGTTGGCCCTGCTCCACCGCGAGGTTCGGCGAGCCGACCCCAGCCTGCCCCCCGCCATAGGCGCTCTCCTCGATTCCCTCGCTCAGATCAATGGCGTTGTGGTATCCCCCGACCCGGGAGGGTGGTCGCAAGCGCAGCGAACCCGTCAGCATCCGGTTGACTCGCCTCGAGTTCGACCAAGGGCGTCTTTTTCAACTGCTCGGCCTCCAGCGTTTCCACCCGGAGGTGCCCAAACCGACCCAAATAGGTGCTACACCCTACGCGCCCGCAATCCCTTTTTGCGACAAGCCCTTGGCCACCGTCACCCTCAAACACTCTTAAGCTTGAGCTCCCGCCCGCCCCAGACTTCGGCGCATTGGCGCATTTGGCTTGGGTCGAGATTCGGGGCAGGGCCAAGGGGGTCAAAACGAGGCGGTGCCCAGCTGCGGGGACGCTGTGCCTCCTGCCGCTGGCTTGTGCGTTGCGCAACGGCAACCTGCGCGCCCGGGCCGTCGCGGCCGGGGACCCGCTGGGCCCCGATCCCGGCTGCGCCCTGACCGATGCCGAGGTCACCCTGGCCGCCCCGGTCTGAAGGCGCGCCCGCGCTCGGCCGCCGTTCCCCGCTTGCAGTTCCCCTGGCGACTCCCCCCGCGGGCGCAGGTCACGCTGGCGGCTGCCGGCGTGTACCGACCTGTCCACCCCACGCATATGGTGGATCGGCAAGCGGCGGCGCCCGTCGAGGCGCACTCTCGCCGCCGGGAGGTAGACTGGCTGTGGTAAACGCATTTTCAACGGGTCCGCTCGAGAACGAGGTCGTGTTCGGGGCTGAGTCGCACACCGTCTCCCAGACGGCTTGGACGAAGGTGCTCAACAACCATCCCTGCCAGAAGGTCTACGCGACCATCCTCGTGTTCGCCCTGGATGGTCGGAAGGTGCTGCTCCACCACACCATCCTGGCCGTAGCCCCAAGGGCCTCTGGGTTCGACGTGGCGGATGTGTCGGGCGCCAACGAGTTTGAGGTGCAGGTGGCCATCTGGCCACGGCGGGACGCCGATGCCGTCCTCCTCAGCGTGTTCGGCAAGGACGAGACCGGTGCCCTGGTCGCCGCGCACCGGTTGGTCCACCAAGAGTTGACACCGATCCACGAGTTGGCCTTCGCCGACGACGATCCGCGCGTGCAGCCCTCCGCCAAGCGATCCTCGGACGCGGGCGACGCGTGAACGCGGTCGGCAACGCGACGGTGGTGGGCCTGTCCGGGTGTGCGCCGGCGCACGCCATCGGGGACGACCCAACCGACCACGCCAACCCCGCGGCGCTGGCCGCCTACGCGCCCGCCAGCGCCACCGGTGCGGACCCGAGACCCGTGCTCCGGTGGCGCTGGTGACCGGTCCCCGGGGCCCGACCGGATCGCCGCTGGCGTTCCCACTGTGGGCCGACGCGACGCCTACGACCCTGTGCTCCGGTAGCGCCGCAGGCCCGGCCGCCGCCAGGCTGACGGCTCCAGCCACGGGGCTGAGCCACAGCGCCGGTCCGGGCCTGGCGCCGGGCAACGGGAAAAGCCCGCCCGGGTTGCGCCTTGGTCGACGGGTGGCCCAGGGCGATCGCGCCCGCCAGCAGGTGCGCGCTGCCTACCGCCGCGTCCTGGCGGCAGCGGCGCGCCGCGGCGGCCGCCGGCAAGCCGGCACGACACCTCGACGCTATCAGGAGGAGTTGTTGGCCCAGCACGCGCAACTCGCCCGCTGGCTCCCCGGGCTTACCGCCGCCTACGTGGAGTCCCGCTACAGCCGCCACCGCCTGGCGCCGGACGCGGTGGCTCGCGTACGCCGCGGGGCCCGCCGGATCGTGCGCTTCCTCCAACCGCCGCGGCAGAGGCGGACCGCTCGCGGGTCCGCCACCACCCCACCCAGGGACGGCCGCTGAACGCACGAGGCCGCGGCCGATCGCGGCCTCGCTTCCAGGCGGTGCCCCACACGCTCCGCTCCGGCGCCCATCACCGGGAGCGAGCCCCCGCCCGAGGCCGGCCGCCCGCAGTGCGACCGAGGCGCGGGCGCCGGAACCTCTGGGGCCGTGCGCCGTATGCCCGGCGTCGCGGGGGCCTCCGCCCTGCACCGGGCCCGTGGGTCCGGGTGGCCCCAGGCAGGCAGCCGTCATGGATCCGGGCGTGGCCCTGGTGATGCCGCGCCAGCAGCCCGTTGTGGATTTTGGCAGTCCCGCCCTACTTCACCGTCGGCCCGCTGACCACGTGCACCATGTGGCACCCTGGAGAAGGCTGCGACAGCGCGGCGGCGGACGACTCCAACGTGCGCTGCCACCGGGCCAACGCCGCCGCGGCGTTTGCGCCCGCTCCGATCCGCGTCAACGAAGCGGGTGTCTGCGAGAGAAACATTCCCGGCGCATGCAACGCCTGGCGTATCTGGTATGGCACATCCGTGTAGCCGCGAAACTGGAAGCGCGCGGCCGCCGCGGGGAGCTTGCCCTGGCCCCGGTGCCAAAAGTCGCGCAGCGCCTGGGCCGCGAGCACCGGCGGCAGCCCCAGCGTGGCCAGCAAACGCTGCTGAGCGGGCGCATACAACCAACCCATGAAACGCACAAGCGCCGCGGCCTGATGGGAGTGGGGTTGCGCCGCCAGGCCGGTGGTATGCCAGGCCGGCACTGCGGGCATCCGGGGTAGCGTGGGGAAAGGTTCCGGCCGCTCGGTTCCAGCCGGAACGCCCGGCGGCATGAAGGCAAACACGCACGATGCCGAGCGGGAACCCTTGAAACCGTGCCGCTCAAAATCGAACAGCACCGCATTGGCGCTGGGCCCGGCGCTCCATCCGTAGCGGGTGCCGATGCTGGCCAGGTTTGCGGTCGCCGTTGCCGCTGCCACGAAGTCCAGCGCGCCGTTCCGCGCCAAAGCCCCACCCAACCCCAGCACCAGGGCGCCCCAGAGGTTCAAATCGCCCCAGCCGAGCCCGACCAGCGGCGGCCCCGCACGCAGCGTCGTCGATGCGCGATGCGCCGCCAGCGCCGCGATCACGGCGCTGAAACTCCAGGGCCGGGTCCGCCCAACCTTCAGCTTCCGAAGCAAGGAATCGTTGACGTAGAACTGAACCTCCCGCATGCCCACGGGCAGGGCGGTAACCGCGCCACACGCGGCTGTGAACCGCGCCACCACCTGTGGCAGCAACCGACCAAGATCGAGGTTGGCGCCCTTCAGATACGGGTGGAGGTCCACCATCCCCCCTTGGGATACTTCCACAACATCCGCATGTGGCGGCGGCATTTCACCAGACGCGAAGGGTTGGTTGGCGATCGACACCGATATCCCGGGCACGAACTCCACGGGAAACGGGGCGCCGTCCCGCCGCCACGCCACCAGGAGCGCATGGCGCGCGCCATACAGCGACGGGGAGAAGATGCGCATGCGCTTTGCCTTGGTGCCAACCGCCGGAGCGCTGGCGCAGCCTGCCAAGCCCGCGCCGGTACCGACCACCCCTGCCAGCATCAACCTTCTTCCCACTGCGCGTGGTCGGCGAGGCCCCACCATCCATCCCCCCTCCAACGGCAGCCGTCCTCCAAGGGTTCAGCTTCAAGAGACGTCGGCGGTCCAGGAGATCGGGCGACGAGGGCACCCCTGACCCATGGCGCCAACGGTGCGGCGTCGACCGGCCCGCCTGCGCTGCAGCCTGGCCGAACGGTTCGCGTGCGTCTGGAGACGACGCCCTTGCGGCCGCTTCACCCTTGTGCGCCGTTCGCCGTCCGCTGGGCGTCCACCAGAATCTGCCGCGCCGCTTCAGGCGACAGGGGCCGCGCATTCCTCCAGCAGCCCACGACGAAGCCACCGGCATACTTGGCCACGTCCTTCAGGGCAGCCAGCAGGGCACGCCGTACCTTTCCCTGCTGGGCCAGTCCAACGTCGGTCAACGCTCCGTACATATCTTCCATGGTGGCGTCGCGTTGTGTGTCCGCAATGAGCGCCGCATTCGCTTCATCGGTCCATTGCCCGAGTTGCTGGACCGCGGTATCTCGGTCCACTGCCAACGCCCGGCCCCATGCGGCAAGCACCCGCTGTGCGGGCGGGCTGACCAGCGCTAGCGCCAACTCGGTCGCAAGGTGGGCGTACCTAGAACCCTTCCACACCATGACGTCGAGGGTGGACACCGGAGACCGAGTTCCCGGCAGCGGCACGAGTGCGGCCCCCTGCCGACCGAAAGGGCCACGCGGCACCGGTACGCCGTCTCGCAGCGGAAGTGCTTTGCCACTCATTGTCCATCCCACCAGGGACACTCCGATACTGCGGGCAAAAAACCCGAGGAAGACCGCGTATCTTCCAAAATACATCGCACCTGGGTTATTGCAGCTGGGGTTGCGGTAGGAGGTCACCCACTCCAACCAGCGAATCCCCGACAGGATGCCCTGCAGTGCCGGGGAAGTCGCGAAGCTGGCCTCATTGCTGCGCGCCAGACGACCCCCTGCATCCAGCGCCAACGCGCCCGCGAGCCCGGAGTCCATATCAACGCCCAATTCTGCCAGCGGCGTAGAGGGGGTGTGGGCCGCCAAGAATGGTCGGCTAAAGTTGGCAAACGGCACGTCGGCCAATGGTCCAGAGGGGTACTGCTTGCGGAGCGACCGCAGGTAGAGGACGAACGCGTCACTTGCCCACGGGCGGCCGCTGCCGGCGGCGGCCAACGCGCCGTAGGGGGCACGGCACACCATGGGCTGCCTCAGAATGGGCAGTCCGGCTTGAATCGTGCCGCGCTTTCCGGCGTAGGCGCGCCCCAGGCGCAGGGTGCTCTGCGGAAGTGCTCCACCAGCCACCTTCAACGCCGGGCCCAGATCCTGTGCGCGAACGGCCAGATATCCATCCAACCAAAAGTGCGGGACGATAGCGATGTCCGGCATCGGGATCGACGGGTCGTCCACGGGTGGGTGGACCGGGCGCCCCCTACCCGTGAAGGTAAAGAGCGTCAGTGGCGGGCCCGATGCGCGCGGGAACCACTGCCTCGGACTCTGCCCGACGACGTACGACAACTCGACTGCCCTGGGGACCTTCTTCAAGGCGACCTTCATGGCTTGCTTGCACAACGCCTGCCACTCGGTTTGCGTCCTTCCCGCTTCCGCGAGGGTGGGTAGATACACTTGCAGCGTCACCTTGCGCGACAGCACGCGGGGGACGGCCGACCACACCGCGCGTAGGTTGCAACCGCCCAGCGCGGCGCCTGCGGCGGCAGCACCGGTGATCTTCCAGAACAACCCCCGGCGTGTCATCTTAGCAAGGCACCTCCATTCAGGCCCATCGGACCTCTGTGGGCCACAATCAGCCAGGATCCCTTGCCGCAGTGCTGTGCGAGACGGCTCCATTCGGTGCCTGGCTTCACCAGACATCTCCCCAGGCGGTTGAAGACCGCTCCTTTCTCCAGATGACGCAACGGTAGCCCTGCACTCCCGTTCGCTTTGTCACACCGTTGGCCCTGCGCCCCGGCGTTGCTTGGCGCCTCCCGGCCGAAGGGGATGACCGGCCCGCATTGCCGACCTGTGGCGCCAACGGTTCAGCGTCGACCGCATCTTCGTCGAGTTCGTCGGCGTCGGTCGCCGCCGCCGCCCACTGGCTGGCAACCGACCGCTCCAAGGCCGCCGCCTGCGACCTCGCACGTCGGGTCGATCCACACCCGCATCCACCGGATCAGCGGCATCGCCTGCGGCTTCTGCCCGGCAGAGGCCTTGGTCGCCATGGCCCTGTTGTCTCACGCATCCGCACCACCCCGCCCTAACCCGACGCCGAGACGCGGATGGTCACACGGAACAGCCGATCCGCAGTCAGGCAGGCGGGATGCGCGGACTCGCAGGCGTAATGGCTCACCGCACTCAGCACGGCGGAACCCGCCTGCCGCGCCTGATAGATCCCCTGGGCCCCGCGCACCACCATCACATTGGGCACGCGCTGCAGCACCGCGGTGTCCGACACCGTCACGCGCCAGTTCGGCGGAGGACCACCCAACACCAGGGCGAAACGCTGCCCTGGCCGCATGCGAAAGGTGCGGCCCGCGTCGGCGAGGGTCACCCGGGAGGGAACGGGAACCGCGCCCGTGTGCCCCCGCATCACCGGCGGCGCGGAAGCCGATCCGTGCGCTGCGGACACCGTGGAAGACGCCGGGAAAACGCGGACCGGGCGAGCAACTCCCGCGGGTTGACCGCCGTGTGACGCGGGCGCCGTGGAGGATGATGCGGCAACCGCGCCACCAGGGTCTGACGCCACAGAACCGCCGCCCCCGGAAGACGACCCCGCACCGCAGCCCGTCAAGACCAACGCCGCCGCAAGCACCGACGTCGCCCAGACCCACCGCATCGGACTCACCCCCCGCCACCCGACTCCAGTTAAGACTCAGGACGCCCCTTGGCGGTCCCAGGTTCCCGGTCGGCCTACCTGGCTCCGCCAAGGTGCGGCCGGCGCCGCTTTGGCGGTGGCCGCGGGCGCCACGGCACATCCCCCGCTCTGTGGCACGCGATCGAACCGCCGACACCCGAGGGGCGGCAAACCGACGGTGATCGGCCGCTGGGCGAGGCCGGCGCACCCCCGACGACGGCCGGGATCGCGCCCTGCTACGTCCGGGTGTCCCACGGGCCCCGGCCGTTCGGCTGCCGTCTGGGGGTCGAAGGACGGTCGCCCCGGGGCGGGTCGGGCGGCTACGGTGAGATGGTCGGACCCGCCCGCGGCTTTCCGGACGCGCGCGGCAGGGCCATAACGCCGACGCGAGGGGAAGCGGTGGAGGCATGCGCCTGGTGGTCGCGACGAGTTGGGACGACGAACTGCTGCGGGGGCTCGCCGGGCTGCCGATCCATGTGATCTTCGGCAAACTCCAGGAGGACCTGGTCGGCGGTGGCCGTCCCTCCAGCATCCTGCCCCCCGTCTCCTGGGAGGACATGGCGCGCCACATCGCCCTCGCGCACACGCAGGGGATGCGCTTCAACTACCTGTGGAACGCCACCAGCCTGGCGGACGCGGAGTATGAGCCGGCATACATCGCGCGGCTGCAAGAGCAGTTGCGCCGGCTCGTCGACATAAGCGTCGACGGACTGGTCGTGGGCCTGCCCTGGATGATCCCGTTGGTCAAAGGCATCGCACCCGACCTCGAGGTGACCGTCTCCTCGCTGATCGACGTGGTCTCGCCACGCGAGGCCACGCAGTTCGAGGCCATGGGCGCCGATGCCATCGTCCTGCACCACGCCGTCAACCGGGACTTCGCCGTGCTCGACGAGATCCGCGCCTCGGTGCGCTGTGACCTTGAACTGATCTGCAACAACAGTTGCGTCTACCAGTGCCCATACAACAGCTGCCACCACGTCTCGCCGTCGTTCCATTCACGCGAAGGCAGCCGACCGGTACTGGAGTATGAGTTGTTTTGGTGCGCCGGCCGCCACGCCCAGGACCGGGCCGAGATCATCCGCTCGCGCTGGATCCGGCCCGAGGACCTGCAGGTGTATGAGCGCCACGGCTACGACCGCTTCAAGCTCGCCGGCCGCGGCAGGGACACCGCCTGGCTGGCGCGCTCCATCCGGGCGTACGCCCAGCGGGGCTATGCCGGGGACCTGACCGACATCATCAGCCTGTCGCAACACGCCCCCCTGGCGCTTTCCCGTCGGCGCGCCGGTGAGCAGGGGCCCCACCGCGCACAGTGGGCCGCCATCGCGCAGACCCTCGAGCCCGTGGGCGGCCTGAGCGTCGACAACGCCGCCCTGCCGACGAACTTCCTGGAGTTCTTCGAACACCACGACTGCAACACGCTGTCCTGTCGCACCTGCGGCTACTGCGGCCAGGTGGCGCGCAGGGCCGTCGGCGGGGTGCAGGCGCAGGACACGGACGCACCCGCGCCCATGCCGTCGCCCGCGATGTTCTCCGATCTGATCCTCGACCGTCCCGGCCGCACCGGTAGCGCCTGATCTCGACCTGGGCGCCGTCCGCCGGCCATCCTGCGGAAAGAGGAGAGACGCATGGACACCAAGGCACACGAACGCGTATGGCAGACCCTCGCCGGCGAGACCACGGACCGACCGCCGCTCTGCCTTTGGCACCATTTCCGGCCCGAAGGTTCCCCGCAGACCCTCGCCGCCGCCACGGTGGACTTCTTCAGCGGGTTCGAGCTCGACATCCACAAGGTGATGCCGGACCTGCCCTACCCCGATCCGCCGCCCGCCGCCACCGGCCCGGCCCTCTGGGATGCGCTGCCCGTGCTCGGGGCCGGACCGGGTGAGCCGCTGCACCCCATGGCCGAGGCCGTCGCCGCCGTGCGCCGCGCCCGGCCCCAGGCGGTGGTGCTCGCCACCGTCTTCTCGCCGCTGGCGCTGGCCCTGCGCTTCGCCGGCGGCGGCGCGGGGTTCAGGCAGCACGCGCGCACCGACGCCGCCACCCTGCGGCGCGGCCTTGCAACCCTGACCGCCAACACCGCCGGTCTGTGCCGCGCCTGCCTGCGGGCCGGCGCCGACGGCATCTACTTCGCCACGGCCGGTCTCGGAGACGACTTGGTCGACGAAGCGGACTACCAAGCCTTCGGGGGGCCGACCGATCGGGAGGTCCTGGCCGCGGCCGCGGCCGGCCGCTGCACGGTCGTGCACCTGCACGCCGGCCGCAGCCTCAACTGGCGCTGGGCCATCGACTACCCGGCGGCGGTCTTTTCCTGGAGCGATCGCACGACCGGGATTCCCCTGCGCGAGGTGGCGGCGGCCCTGCCGGGACGCACCGTCATGGGAGGCATCGATGAGACCGGGACCGGCGCCATCGTACGCGGCGACCGACCGGCCCTGGAGGCGGAGATGCGCGACGCCGTGCGCCAGACCGGCGGCCGCCGTCTGATCCTCGCCGGCGGCTGTTCGCTCCCCGACGATGTGGCGCCGGAACACATCCGCCTGGCGCGCCAACTCGTCGACCGCATCGGGACCTGACGCCGCAGCGACCGGCGTCAGAGCAGGAAGGTCACGTTATACAGCGCCTGGTCGCGCGCGATCAGCAGCACCTGCTTTTCCACGATGCCCAGGCCGCCGTCGGGACCGGCCCCGGCGCGCAGACGGTGCAGGCAGCGGGCGGCAAACGCCCGCGCCTGACCCAGCCGGGCCTCATGCACCACCAGGGCCGAGTGGGCCCGCCACATGGGCGCGTCCGCCGCCGCTCCGTTCGCGGCCTCCGCTTCGACCTCGACGTTGGTGACCACGTGCACCGTCCGCGATGGCGGTTGCTGGGCGTAGGAGACCGGACTGCGCAGCCGCCGCACGCGGTCCTCCAGCGCCGCGCGGTCGTCGTGCACGATGGCGGGGTCACGCTCCGGGTCCGCCCCGGCGCGCAGCGGCACGCGGTAGCGGGCGTCGGGGGCGAACAGCGCCAGCCACTCCTCCAGGCGATCCTCGTCGAGCAACCGCGCCTCCCGATACAGCACGGCCGCCACCGCGGCGGCATCCTTCGCCTGGTCCTCGGACTTCATGGCCGCTCCCCCGCTTCCGCCGCCGCAGCCATGCGACGGCTCCATTCCCGGTAGATGCCGCGTTGGGGCACCTCGTCGGTCACGTCGCCGATCACCTCGCCGCCCGGACCGGGCCGCTCACGGTCCAACCCGCGCGAAAACAGCACCCAGGGCGCCGCCGCCACTGCGAGCCCCTCCTGACAGCGCGCAAACGCCTCCAGGTCGTCGGGCTGGCCGAAGGCCGCGGCAGAGGCCCACCAGCCCAGGTCGCGCGCGTGTCGGGCGTTGACCGCGTCCGGCGCACCGTCCAGCGCGTAGGGGTAGGCGCGGACCTCGGTCTGGTCGACCGCCAGCGGCTGCACCACGCGGTAGTGCTGGCGCGCGTTCTGGAAAAAGAGGTTGGGAAAGATGAACAACTGCAGGTCGGCGCCGAGCACGGCCGCGGCGCGCGCCACACCCAGCCGCTCCTCCAAACGGGCACGGTAGGCGGCGACGGAGGCATCGTCGGCCCGGTAGC
>JAJZWQ010000114.1:0-8777 GCA_021846605.1 Bacillota bacterium
GGCGGCAAGGTCGATCGCCTCCCGGTGGTGCGCCAGGGCCTGGGCGCGCAGGCCTGGGTCGGGGTTGCACAGGGATCCGAGTTTGAAGCGCGCCTGAGGCACCAGCCCGTAGCAGATGCAGTAGATGTCGTGCTCCGGGCCGAGCGCGGCCTGGATATCGGCCAGGTTGTCCGCCGTGATCTCGCTTGCGTAATGGAACTCATAGCCGTGCACCAGTGGGCCGAGGCCGGCGACGGCGCGGTGCACCCGCTCGGCGACGGGAACGCCCGCCAACTCGGGGTGATAGCCGCCGGGCACAAAGCGCGTGCCTGCCGGTCCGAAGGCCCAGATGCCGACGCTCGTCTTCCAGCGGGGCGCGGTCGTCGTGGCTGTGGCCAATGGGGTCCCTCCCTCGCGGGGTCGTCCCCGCCATCCGTCGTTGGGTTCGCAGATCAGGCGGCGGTTCCTCTCGGCGCCTGGGCGCTCCTCCCGCGATGGCCGGCGGCGCCCGGGCCTTCCTCATGATCCATTGCGAGCGTCGGATTACCCGCCCAGGAGTTCCCGCGCCGCGGTGCGAAGCGGTCGACCACTGCCGGGAGGGGCGGGGCGCCCCGCCGCCGTTTGGGAGGTTCGTGCATGCGGGGTTTGCGGGTCGGGCTGGTCGGGTGGCGCGCACGGGCGTTTCTGCGCGGGCTGTCGGCTGCGGGCGCGACGGTGGCCGCGGTGTGCGAACTGGATCCGGAGCGGCGGCTGGCTCTGGGCGAGGCGGCGGGCATCCCGCCGCGTGGTCGCTTTGACGCCTATGCGGACCTGCTGGCCTCCGGCCTGGACGCCGTCGTGCTGGGCACGCCGATGCCCCTGCATGCCCCGCAGGCGGTTGCCGCCCTGGACGCCGGTCTCCACGTCCTGAGCGAGGTGACGGCAGCGGTCACGCTCGGTCAGTGCCGCGACCTGGGGCGGGCGGCGGCGGCGGCGGCCCGCCGCGGCCGGGTGTACATGCTGGCCGAGAACTACTGCTACAGCCGCGAGAACGTGCTGGTGCGGGAACTCGTCCGCCGCGGCGCCTTCGGCCGGGTGTACTACGCCGAAGGCGAGTACCTGCACGACGTCAAGGACATGCACCACCACGCCGACGGTACGCCGACCTGGCGCTACCACTGGCAGGTGGGGCGCAACGGCTGTACCTACGGCACCCACAGCCTGGGCCCCGCCATGCAGTGGTTGACCGCGGGCGGGGACACCGCCGCGGATCCGGTGGCGTGGGTGTCCTGCCTCGGGTCCGGCCGGCACACCGATCCCGAACACGCCATGGAGGATACCGTGCTCCTCCTTTGCAAGCTCGGGTCCGGGCGGCTGGTGCGGGTGCGCCTTGACATGCTGAGCAACCGACCGCACGCGCCCACCAACTACACGCTGCAGGGGACGGCCGGCGCGTACGAGTCGGCGCGCGCGGCGGGGGAGACCGACCGGGTCTTTTTCGCGGCCGACGGCGGGGGCGGCTCCAACTGGCAGCCCCTGGAGGCCCACGCGTCGGCGCTGCCGGCCTGGTACCGCGACGGCGAGGCGCTCGCCGTCGGCAGCGGCCACGGGGGTGCGGACTTCTTTGTCGCGCTGGACTTCGTGCGCGCCTGCCGCGGCGAGATCCCGGTGCCGATCGGCGTTGAGGATGCGGTGAACTGGACGGCCGCCGGGCTGGTGTCTCAGGAGTCCATCGCGCGGGGTGGCATGCCGCTGCCGGTTCCGTCCCTGGCGGCGCTGGTCGGCCCGACGCCCTTCCCGGCGCGGCCCGTGGTCGTCGACGGCGCCGCTGTCCCAGACGCGCCGCAGTTGGTGATGCGGGCGCCGGCCGCAGTGTGGTCGGGGGCCGCGGTGGATCTGCCCTCCGGCTTCAGCCTGCGCGAGGCCAACGATAGCGACGCCCCGGAACTCGCCCGCTGCCTGTCCGCCGCTTTCGCGGGCGGCTGGGATGCGGCGCGGGTGCGGCGCGACCTGCTGGAGGCGACGGATGTCACCGCGACGTTCGTCGTCACCATGCAGACGGAGGCCGTCGAACGCATTGTGGCCACCGCCTCGGACCGGGAGGTGCCGGACCGGTTTCCCGAGGCGGGCTACCTGCACTGGGTGGCGGCCGACCCAGCCCTGGCCGGCCGCAGACTGGGAGCCAGGGTGTCGCTCGCCGCGATCACCCACAGCCAGGCCGCCGGTCCGCGCGACGTCGTCCTGGAGACGGACGACCACCGTCTGCCGGCCATCGCCACCTACCTGGGCCTGGGTTTTGCCCCGGAGTATCGAGACCCGTCGCACCCGGCGCGGTGGGCTGCCGTCTTTCGGGCTCTGGCCGCCGGGAGGCCCGGGCGGGCGGGAGCCGCACCCGCCTGAACGCACCCGCGGCCTTGGCCGGGCGTCGGTCGATCCGGTCGACCTGCGGGGCGGCGTCCGCGCACCGTTCCTCCGCCAACGCCTCCCATCCCCACCCGGGGGCGCTCTGCGCCGCAGTGCGGCCGGTTTCGCTGTGGCGCGCCCCTTGCCGGGTGCAGGGTTGCGCGTTGGGGGGCGGTGCCGGCGGCGGGGCGCCTGTGGGCCCAGAGGTGCGGGGTCGCTGGGTAGGAAGACCCGCGCTTCGACGCGAATGCCGTCCGCGCAGCGAACAAGGTGACCACGGAGGGACGACCCGTGCCGATCGGGGTCGATCCGGTCGACCTGCGCGGTATTGGCCAGGAGGCGCGTGGACGTATCGAGGCCGCGTCGACGCCGCCCATCCCAAACTCCGGGTCGGCAGCGGCGTCTGCCGCCCGGCCCGCGCAACCGCGCCCCACCCGGGCCGCGCCCCCCCCGCCCCGCCGCCGGCGCCGCACCAACGCGCGCGGGCCCACCTTCCGAGGCGCCGGCTGGATGCTTGGAAGCGCCGCCGGTTTGGCGTTGCTTTCGTTGGCCGGGATGGCAGCCTGGGCCGTGTTGCGGCCGGTGGGTTCGGTGCCCGCCGCCGTCGGGCCCATCGGCGGCTCCGGCGGCGGAGGCGCGACCGGCCGGCCGGTTGGTGTGGCTGCGCAGGCACAGGTGGCACGGGCGTCCGCGGCTGCCGCGACGGCGGCTGCCGCCCTCGCGCAGACCGAGACGGACACCGCCCAGGTGGGGGTTCTCTTGCGGTCCGCACAGCGGAGCGCGGCCGAGGTCGCCAGGCTCGCCGTACCAAACCTGGCCCGCAACCCCTCCGCCACGAGCCCGGCCGCGGCGGAGGCGGATCTCCAGCGGGCCACGGTTCGACTGTCTGCGGCCCTGAGAGCCGCCGGTCAGGAGGTGGCCACAGCCACGGGCGCCGCCGCCGATGCGGCCGGCTTGTCGCGGTCCATCGCGGCCGTGGTGACCGAAGGCACGGCCGCCAGCGCATCCGCCGCGCAGGCCAAGTCCGCCCTCGACCAGGCACGGGGCGCCGCGGGGGCAGCGGCCGCCCTGCTTTCCAAGGCCCAAACCGAGATCCAGGCGTGGCAGGCGGTCCATGCGGCGCCCTCCGGGACGCTCGGAGCGGCGGTGGTCGACCCGCCGACGGACTGGACGGTGCGGGGTTGCGAGGTGGTGACCGCCCAGCCCGGCGGGGCCGCCGCGACGGCGGGGCTGATTGGTCGAACGCAGCGCATCGACCCGGTCGGTGACGTCATCACCTCGATCACCGATGCCACCGACGGCAACGCCACCTGGCCGATCAACGGCTGTGCGGCGCTGCGGGCCGCCATGGTGCAGACCCGCGTCGGCGACCGATTGACCATTGCCTACGAGCACCGGCACGTTATGTGGTATCTGCTCGGGGGCACGTGGATCCAACGCGCGCACGCCGCAACCCTGAGCGCCGGGCCGTCGGCGAACTGCCCCAAGCCGGTGACCGGAACGATCACGCCGGGCCTGGCGGGGAACCGAATCGCCCTGCGGGTGAATCTGGCCGGTCCCACGGGGGTCCGCAGCGGGCTGCAGGTCATCCTGGACACGGGTGGCGTCGACACGACCTTCCCCAATGCGGTCCTGCGCGGTCTGGGGTATCAGCCATCCCCTGTGCCGCGCGGCTTTTCCGGCACGGTGCCGGGCGCGGTTGGGCGTATGTATCTCTACCGCATTCCGGCTTCAGCCCTTACGGTGCGCGACCAGGGCGCGTTCGTGCCCGTGGCGACGGGTACGCTCACGGTGTGGGGGCTGGTCCACGGATCCGACTACGCTTTGGGGCCCGATATCCTGAAGCACGGGGCCCAATTCGCCAGCGCCAACGGACGCTGGGCGTTGACGCCGCCTTGCCGGTAACGGCGATCCGGTCGCCCACGGCCCTGGGCGAGCGCTTTCGCACTCTGAACCGGACGGCGGCGGGGGCGATGCGCGACCACCCCCGCAGTGCTTCCACTTGGTCCCCCTGCGCGTCCTGGCACCCCCGTCAGTTCTCCGCATACTGCAGCGGCGAACCTGCGGCGTGGGCCGCCCCGCCGGCCCGCAGCGTCGCCAGCGCGTCCTCCATGGAGACGCGATCCATCAGCAGGTTCCAGAGCGTCAGGCCCGCATCCGGCAGGCACGCCAGCAGGCGCGTCACGCCGAGCGGGCCGGTGGCTCGGTCGAGTTCCATCAGGCACTCTTTCCCGAGCGGCAGCGGCTGCTCCCGCCATGCCCGCATGGTCGCCGGCGTTCGGTATGCCGGCAGTTCGTCGCCCCGCAGTTCGGGCCCATCGGTGAATAGCGCTTCCGACACTCGGAACGCCGCCAGTGCGTCCGGCGCGCCCCCCCGCACGGAGACCGCCACCCGGTTCCAGAGGGTGACGTGCGGGTCGGAGCGAGAGAACCGCGGCATGGGCGCGATGCCCCAGCGGAACCGGCTGCCGAAGCGCTCGATCAGCGACGACGGATGTCCCGCCTGGAAGCAGTAGAACGCGGTCTGTCCTTCGAAGAACGCCTGCCCGATCCAGCCCGGCTGCAACGGTGCCGCGTATCCCTTTGCATTCCAGCGTCGCGTGAAGTCTGCCGCCTCGGGCAGGGCGGTCCAGTCGGTGTCCGTGCATCCGAGCTGCTCTGCGACGTACGCCACCTCGAATCCGCACGGCGTCTGCGCTGTGAGCGCTGGCACACCGGCCGCCTTGCAGCGGTCGCAGTAGCCGAAAAAGGCATCCCACGTCCAGTCGGCGGGCGGCAGAGGCAGCCCGAGTCGCGCCAAGATGTCCGCGTTGTACAACACGGCATGGGGCGTGTCACGGTACGGCAGAAAGTACGGCCGCCCGCCCCAGGAGAAGCGCTGCAGGCGGTTCCCGAAGGGCTGGAGGTCGAACCCCGCCGTCTCGGCCAAGCGATCGAGCGGCAGGGCGGCGGAGACCGGGGGCGGCGCGGGGGCCATCGCCGGCGCCTCCCAGAAGAGCCCGATCTTCACCGGTGCGTCGGCGCGGTGGGCCTCCACCGGCGTGACGCGCAGGTCGGGCCGCGTCCGGCTCCAATGGGCCTGCAGCCGATCAGGATCGACCGCGTAGCAGGCCAGGGCGATGCGCTCGTCGGACAAAGCGTCCACGTCCCTCCGGTAGTCGTCCGGCCGGTAGAAGAGCCAACGGAAGCGGCGGCGGGCCCGGTGCAGGGCCGTGTGGATTCGTCCCGGCGGCACGCCGAGCGCCCCTGCGATATCGCGGGGAGCGATGCCCGCCAACCACGCCAGGGTACCCACACGGCGCTCGACGGGCGGCAGTGCCGCGACGGCATCGAGGATGTCCGCCGTCTCGGTCGCGAGGCCGCCCGCCCAGGCTTCGGCGACGTGCGCCTCTATGTCCGCGAGCGGTTCCAGGTCGGCGAGGCCCCCTGCCGGCCGACCCTCCCGCCGGCCTCGCGCCGCCGCCTTGCGCAGTCGGTCTCGCGCCTCGTTCAGGACGACGGTGCGCAGCCACCCGTCGAAGGCAGCGGCGGTCCGCAGCGTACGAAGGCTCGTGAACGCCTGCCACAACGCCTCCTGCAGCCCGTCCTCTGCCTCGTGCCAGTCACCGATGGCGGCGGCCAGCAATAGGAGCAGCCGCGTGCGTCGCGGCGCGACCAGTGCGGCGAAGGCGTCCGGGTCTCCCTGCATGGCCAACAGGAGTTGCCGGTCTTCCTCGGCCTGCGTCGGATTCACCCCCCGTTTGGCATCCTCGGGCCTCCACCACCTAAGACGCACACCCCGGCCGCAACCTTACATGGCCCACCTGTTCTGCGACCGCGGCGGCCCAGCCGCCGCCCGCGCATGCCACCGCCAGGCGGCACCCGGCCCGTCGGGGCCATGCAGACGGCGTGGCTCATCCGGCCAATCGGATCGACGCGAAGGATCTGGTTCGACTTCACGGGCCCGCTTGATGGTAGGCCGCCCGAGCCAGATCGGCCAATGGGCCCTGGGGCATGGACGCGTCCTCGCGCAGCGGTCGCAGCGCGGCCTCCGCTGGGCGCAGGCGCATGTTCTCGAAATCCAGCAGGCACACGCCGCCCCCCGGTCGCAGGCGGAAGTTTCCCGCATGGAGGTCTCCGGGATCGAGTACCAGGGGGCCGGCGGCTTCGCGCGGGTCGGGGCGCAGTTCGGCCCAGGCCTCGGGGGTGCCGATGGCGTCGGGCCCCCGCGCCAGCCGCGCGGCGGTGGCCCGGTGCACCCGGCCGAGGTGCGTGAAGGCCAGACGCACGTCGCGCGCGACCGTCCAGTCGGCGTCGGTGCCCTCGATCCATTCGAGAAGCAGCACGTGGGTGTTGCCCAGGCGCCGCGCGCCCAGCGGCCTTGCGGCGCCAAGCAGCGCGAGCACCTGGGGATGCAGGTGGCGATACAGCAGGGCTTCGCGGTCCTGCGGCCGGTCGTCGCGCCACTTGACGACCACCGGGCGCCCCGCCACCACCAAGCGCTCCACGGCCCGGCCGTCGGTGGCGTGCAGCAGGTCGCGTTCCGTGATGCCTGCGCGGCCCGGGAGGCGCAGCGCCCGGCGCACCGCGGCGGCCAGGAGCGCGTCGCTCGGCCGGGGCATCGCCGCAACCCCCTCGGGGGACGGGCCGGGTGGGGGGCACCGCCAGTGGGCGCACCCCCGGCCCGGCGTGCCGCGGTCAGCAGGCGTGGCTGCGCAGGTGGCCGAGGGCCTTGACGATGCCCTGCTGCTCAAGTTCCAGGGTGCCCCAGTAGCGGGCGTCTTCGAGTTCGATGGAGATCGGCCCGGCGTAACCGGCCTCCTGCAGACGAAACCCGACGCGGGACCAGTTGACCGTGCCGTCCCCCGGGATGCAGTAGCGCCAGGGGCCCTCCGAGAAGCCGGGCGACTTGTGCAGCACCGCCGACATGTGGCCGAACCGGTACTGTCCGTCGGGGAGCACCTCGGTGTCCTTGCCATGGCAGTGGCGTACGCGCGAGGCGAACTCGTCGAGGAAGCGCAGGTGGTCGATCCCCAGGCGCACCAGGTGCGAGGGGTCGTAGCACAGGCCCAGGGCCGGGCTGGGGCAGCGTTCGAACATCGCGCGCAGCACTTCGGGGGTGTAGCCGACGGTGCTGTAGAGGGGGCCGCCGCCCGGCCAGCCTTCGATGGCAAAGGAAATCCCCTTGGCCTCGGCGTGTTCGGCGATGGGCGGGAAGGCCTCGGCCCAGATGTCGAAGGCTTCACGGCGCTGGATGTCCCGCTCGCCGGGGACGAGGCAGATGAAGAGCACCTTGCCCCCGAGTTCGGCAACGCGGTCGATGTGGGCGCGCAGGGCCTGGGTGCCGCGGTTGCGGCGTTCGGGGTCGCGGCTGAGGATGTCACCCGTGCCGACCGCGTCCACACTGCCCAGGCGCAGGTTGTGGCGGGCCAGCGTGGTCAGGTGTTCCTGGGTCACGTCGCCGCCGAGGTCGACGGCGCCCAGGCCGATCGACCCGGCCCAGGCGCAGAGGCCCTCCAGGCCGAGGCCGCGGATCTTGGGCGGGATGCGCATACCAATCGCAAACGCCATGCTTGAGGCTTCCCCTTTCCATCACAGACCACGGGTGCCAGGGGACGGGCTGCAGCCAGCCCCGGGCCCGTCCCCGCGCGGCGATGCGCCTCAGCCCTTGGCCTGCCCGTGCCGGGCGGTCACCGCCTCCCAGTCGACGACGTTCCAGAAGGCGGCCACGTAGTCGGCGCGGCGGTTCTGATACTTCAGGTAGTAGGCGTGCTCCCAGACGTCCAGGCCGAGTAGCGGGTGCAGACCCTCCATCACGGGGTTGTCCTGGTTTTGCGTGCTGGTGACGGCGAGCTTGCCCCCACGGTCGGCGACCAGCCACGCCCAGCCGCTGCCAAAACGGCCCATGGCGGCCTTGGCGAACTCCTGCTGGAAGTTGCTGAACGAGCCGAAGTGGGCGCGCAGGTCGTCGGCAAGCTTGCCTTTGGGCTCGCCCCCCCCGCCGGGGCCGATGACGGTCCAAAACAGCGAGTGGTTGGCGTGGCCGCCGGCGTTGTTGCGGACCGTCGTCCGGATCGCCTCGGGTACCTGGGAGAGGTTGGCCAAGAGCGCGTCCACTGGCTTGGCCAGCAGGTCGGGATGGGACTCCAGCGCCGCGTTGGCGTTGGCCACGTAAGCGGCGTGGTGGCGGTCGTGGTGGATCTGCATCGTCTGGGCGTCGATGTGTGGCTCCAGGGCGTCGAAGGCATAGGAGAGCGCGGGTACCTCGTACTTCGGCATGCTGCCAGTCTCCCTTCAAACGGTTCACGCGGCAACCCTCCGTCGATGGAGGACCCGGGTTGCCTGTCCGTTACCTGCCCATGGTAGCGTGCCCGAGGCGGGCGCGGTACCCCCGGGGACGGGGAGCGCACAAGCTACCCGGTTGGCCAACCCGGGCA
>JAJZWQ010000114.1:8787-10137 GCA_021846605.1 Bacillota bacterium
GGGCGGATCGAGGTGAAGTGGCGGGAGGCGCTCACAAAGCGGGACGCCATCTGCGAATACGGGAGCAGATGGACACTGTCGTCCCGGCGCGGCAGGCTTTTGCATAGGCTGCAAGCCGAACCGTCCGGTCCCTCCGACGCGCCCGGGGAACAGGCGCGGGCCGGAGGTCGTCCGACGGGGGGCCACGGCGACGGCGGCGCGGGCACGTGGTGGTGGTGACGCAAACGGCATCCGTAAGGAGTTTTCGTGGTGCGCGCTTGGAGGATCAGCGGCGGAACCCCTCTGAATGGCGACGTCCGCGTCGGCGGTAGTAAGTATTCCGCCCTGGCCGCGATCCCGGCCTGCGCGCTGGCCGACGGCCCGTGCGTGTTGCACAACGTTCCGGACATCCTGGATGTCCAATCCTATCTTGAGATGCTGGAGGCCTGCGGTGCCCGGGTGCGGCGCGACGGCTCCAGCGTTTCCATCGATCCGCACGGCATGGAGTATCGTGCGCTTCCCTCGTCCTGGAGTGAGGGGTTGCGCGCTTCCACCTACATGCTGGCGGTGCACCTGGTGCGCTTCGGGCGGGCGGAGGTCGGCATGCCCGGCGGGGACCGCATCGGCAGCCGGCCGGTCGATCTTCACGTCAAGGCCCTGCGCGCCATGGGTGCGAAGGTCGGACCCTCCGAGGACGGCGGCGCGCTTTGCGGCCTTGCCTCTGGTCTGCACGGCGCCCACGTCTACTTTGATCAGCCGAGCGTCGGCGCGACGATCCAGGCGATCCTGGCCGCCGTGCGCGCCCGGGGCGAGACCCGCTTGGACAATGCGTACGTCGGGCCGTTCATTGTGGATCTGGCCAACATGCTGCGGGCGATGGGGGCGGACATCCGAGGCGCCGGTACCTCCAGCGTGCGCATCCGCGGGGTCGAGCGGCTGAACCCGGTGGAGCACACCTTGATCGGTGATCAGGCCGAGGCGTTTGTCTACCTGGCGGGGGCCGCGGCGACCGGCGGCCGGGTGTGTTTGACCGGAATTGAGGCGCGGGATGTCGGCGCCGGTCTGAGCAAGCTGGAAGAGGCGGGTGCGCGGTGGACCACCGGGCCCGGCTGGGTTGCGCTGGAAGGTCCGCGCCGGCTGCGGGCTGTGGACGTGCAGACCGGACCCCTGCCCGCCTTTTATACCGACTACCACCCGCCCTTTGCGGCGGCTCTGACGACGGCTTCCGGGGTCAGCCGCATCGTGGAGACCCAGTGGCGCGAACGCTTTGGATATGCCGAGGGACTGCGCCGCATGGGCGCCGGTGTCGACGTGCGCGACCACACGGCCGTGGTCCGGGGCGGTCGCCTGCACGGCGCGGTCGTCACGGCG
>JAJZWQ010000115.1 GCA_021846605.1 Bacillota bacterium
CCCATTTGTCACGGCCGGCACAGCACCGCGTCTACGGCGCGTCACTTCCACCACGGCTCGTCCTGCCCACATCCGTCCCCTCTCCTAACGCCCATCTGGAACCCCGCCCACAGGGCTAACCCCTATGGGTCACTGTCCGCTGTGATTTCGCCTTTGCCTTCCGGTGAGCTGTGATATCGTCCCCATGAACATGGGAGACCTCAGGGTAGTAGTAGCTTAGCGCGTCGTTGACCGCCCCAAAGTACCGCTCCACCACCACCTCCCCGCCCTCAGCCTCCGTCCCGCCCATCCCCGTCCCCTCCTCCGGCCGCTCGGCCCGGTGTCAGGATCGCACCGATCTCGGCCACAAACTGCGGCCACAGCGCCCGGAACCCGTCGAGGGCCGCCTGCCCCTTGGGGGAGAGCCCGTAGTATTTGCGCGGCACCGCGCCGTCCATCTGGCGCCACTCGGAGTGCACCCAGCCGTCTTCATCCATCCGCGCGAGCAGCGGGTACACACTGCCCGCTCCGGCGACCACCCCGGCTGCGGCCAGTTCGCGCGCCAAGTCGTACCCATAGCGCGCCCGGCCCGCCATGAGGGCCAGCGCGCAGTACGGCGCCACGCCCTTGCGCAACTGTGCGATGTCTCCCGCTCGCCGCTCATCCGACTCCGTGTTCACAGAAACATGGTATCACACGGTATATGGCATTGCCAATTAGTCAACGCGATGGCTCGTCTGTCCCGTCGCTGGCAACCGGGCCTCACGGGCAGACTGCTGCTGAAAGGTGGAGGGGTGGGTCGGACGCACGGCACGGCGCAGGCCATCCGCGGCATTCACGGCGGCGCGCCGCCCTGGGCGGCCGGTCACCCGGCCGGATGGGGCTGTAACCCAATGAATCCGCACGACGCACAGCCCACCATGCGGGTGGGGACCTTGGAGACCAGCCGGCCGGGTAGCACCCGCAGCGGGGCGCCGCACCGGGGACAGGCCACGCCGGCGGGCTCGGCCCGAGGCATCGCCTCGGTCTGTCCCTGGTCCTGCAGCACCTCGCCGGGCCTGCCCGCCCCGGCGCCCAGCACCGCCTTGAAGAAGGCATCCGCCCCGCCGCGCGGGTCCACGACGCCCATGCGCGCCCCCCCTCTCTTCCTGTCTTTACTTTAGAGCTGTAGAGCTTTCTCGGAAACCTGAAGCCTGTACAGCGAGCGGCAATCCCTCGTGTGACGCGGCCACGAATACACAACAAACGGTGACCATGAAAGTCGTCGTCTGAGCGCGTCCCATGAAGATCTGCGCCGTGCGGCGTAGAGTAGGTCCCGTATTGAGCCCGCATTCGAATCGCATCAAGCCTTCCTGCGCCGCATCCAGCCGCTGTCCGACCGCCGGTCTCGCACTCTCCCCGCCTGGAGCGCTGACGCGGGGGACTACCGGCGCGGGCCGCCCCCCCGGGGGCGCTGGCCCAACTCCCGTTCGCGCGCGTCCCAGAGGGCACCCAGGCCCAGGCGCGCGATCAGTTCCTGGCCGGAGACCATGGGGTCCCCGGTAGAGCGCAGCCAGCGGTCCAGGGCGGCATCCAGGGCACGCTGCAGATCGGCCATGTCCGGATCTCCCACGCGATTGTGCAACTGATACGGGTCGGCGACGTTGTCGTAGAGGAGCCACGGCCCCTGGCGCGTGCGTGCGTACGTGTGCCGCGCCGTGCGCACCCCGCGCCATTCGGGGATGCCCTGCCGCACGCTCTGGTCGGCGGCCACGAGGTCATAGATGTATACCTCGGGGACGCCCTCCGGCCGGTGTCCCAGCGCCAACTCAGACAGGTCCGTCCCCTGTATCCCGGGCGGGGGCGCCACCCCCAGCAGGCCAAGCAGCGTGGGCATCATGTCCGCCAGACCGAAGAGGCCGGCGGCGCGCCGTCCGGCCGGCACGCGGCCCGGCCAACGCACCAGCAGGGGGATGTGGATGGATTCCTCCCACGGTTGCTGCTTCATCATGTGGCCCTGCGACCCGAGCATGTCTCCATGGTCCGAGGTGAAGACCACCAGCGTGTCCGCGTCACGGCCCAGTGACGTCAGACGGTCCAGAATGCGCCCGAGTTGGGCGTCCAACGCGGTGATCTGCGCGTAATACAGGGCCAGGGTGTCCGCCGCAGGGCGCCCGCCAGACAGATCGCCCCGACCGGGCGGGAGCGGCCGCAGGTTCGGCCGCAGCGTGAGGGACGCCGGATCGTATCCCGCCACGTACTCCGCTGGCACCTGCTCATAGGGGTCGTGCGGAGGTCCCCAGGAGAGGAACGCGGCGAAGGGGCGGGGGTCCTCGCGCTCCAGAAACTCCAGGAGCAGGTCGGTCTGTCCGGCCGGCTCGTATCCCGGAATCGCGATCGGTTCCGGATCGTCCCCGTAGTACCGTCCCCGCCAGTAGGCGTGGGAGCAGTTGTAGGCGCGCCAGAAGTCAAAGCCGTGGCGCCGGGGACCCGGCGGGGTCCAACCGGTGCGGGGCACCCCGTCGAGGTGCCACTTGCCCACGTACGCCGTGCGGTACCCCACCGCCCGCAGGCAGGTGCCGATGCTGGGGAGGTCGACGGGCAGCGGCAGGTCATTGCCCACCACCCGGGTGGCGATGGCGTGGCGTCCGGTGAGCAGCACCGCCCGGCTGGGCGTGCACACCGGGCAGTTGGCGAAGGCCTGGGTCATCTGGGTCCCCTCACGCGCCAGGCGGTCCATGTTCGGCGTGCGGACCTCGGGGTTGCCCGCGCACCCCATGTCCATCCCGCGCATCTGATCGGCAAAGACGAAGAGCAGGTTGGGCCGCGACATCCTGGCCACCCCTCCCCCACCCAGCCGGGATTCTAGGGAGGCGCGGAGGCTCCTCCCCCCCCGGCACGGCGCGGCAGGATGGCGTCGTTCTAGTGGGGGGTCTTCGGCCACAGATCCAGGTTGCGGCCTCAACTTGCTTATTTGGAGGAGATCCGCGCCCAGACCACCGCGGTGCCCCCCCACGCCCGCCCCGGAGCAAGGCATCGACCTGATTCGCCGAGAACCGGCGCTGGCCGGAGGCCACACGCATCATCGGCCGCAACTGGCCGGCAACGGTAGACCGTGCGGACGGAAATGCCGAGACGTTTCGCTCATTCGCCCCGTCGAGAGCACCTGTCGCCTGCCAGGCCCCGATGATCTACCATCGGCAGACGATGTCAAAGGTGAAAGGTAGCTCCACGGGCAGACCTCGAGCCGGCAGTCCGCCAGCGCGGTCCCGGACGGGCCGGGAGGACTGGCCTCGAAATCCCAGTTCACCTACGCTGAAGAGAATCGCCCGACCGTACGAATAGACAATCATGGAGGCCTCGCCGCCGGAAGGGAAGCGCGGAGCATGTACATCCGGATCAAACGACTCGTTTCGCCGATCCCGCGCGTGTATGTGGACGCGGACAGCCTCGCTCAGCGCGCGCGCATGGCCGAGGAACGCGGGATGATGTGCGGCAACGCGATGGAGCACGCCCGCATCGACTACCAGGTGCGGCTGCTGGAGATCGCCCTCCTGGAGGGGATATCGGTCTGGCGCGTGCACCAGACGTCCCGACCCGAGCGCCAGCCGCACCTGGAGGAGGTCCCCTTCCTGCCCCAGGTGCCCACGACGGACCTGGTGCTGGGGGGCCACGTGGCCTTCCGCTACCTGCCCGCCTCCGGCCGGATCCTCCTGTTCGTCGCGGCGGGGCAGCTCCCCCCCCCGGAGGAAATGGCTGGCTGGGAGGAGTGGCGCTGCCTGCGCCTGCCCCACCTGGCGTACGTCATCGCCCCCAGCGACCCCGACATCGTCACCCAGTTGCACGGGGAGCACCTGCACGAACTGGGGCAACTTGAGGCGGAGCACCAGGAGGTGGTGCGCCTGTGCCACGAGTTCGACCGCGAACTGCGGGCGGCCAGCGGGGGCCGGTTCGACCCCGCACTGCACGAGTCCATCGCGGAGTGGGACGACGACCGGCACCTGTTGCGGACCGGCTGGGTACCGCGGGAACACCGTGAGGAGTTGCGCTGGCTGCTGCTCTGAGCGGAAGCCCCCACCGGCATCAGACCCCGCGCCGGGGAAGGTGGGCCGCCAGGCCGCAGAGCAGCAGCAACGTGCCCGCCCCCAGGGCGGCCGGCCAGCCGCCGAGGTGCCAGGCCACGGCGCCTAGGCCCGAGCCCAACGCTCCGCCGGTGAAATACCCGACCATGTACACGGTGTTGACCCGGCTCTTGGCCTCCGGCAGCAGGGCGTAGATGCGCGTCTGGTTGCTGATCTGCCCGCTCTGCACCCCCAGGTCCAGCACGGCCGCGCCGACCGCGACCCCCCAGAGCCGGGCCGAGGCGAGGGCCAGGACCCCGAAGGCGGCCAGGGCAACCATCAGGGCCGCGCCCACCAGCACCCGGGGTCCCCGTCGGTCCGCCAGACGCCCGGCCACCGGAGCGGCCGATGCGCCCGCCAACCCCGCGATGCCCAACAGGCCGATCATCGCCGGCCCCAGGTGCCACGGGGGGCCGGCCAGATAAAAGGTCGCGGTCGTCCAGAACACGCTGAACGCGCCGAACAGGGCGGCGCCCGTCAGCGCCGACTGCCGCAGCACGGGCTGGCTCCGCGCCAGTTCCCACACCGAGGCCAGCAGGCCCCCGTAGCCCACGCGCTCGGGGGGCGCCTCGGGGGGCAGGGCGCGATGCAGGACCGCCGCCAGTGCCAGCGACGCGCCCGCCGCCAGCCAGTACACGCCCCGCCAGCCCAGGGAAGCGGCGACGACGCCGCTGGCCGTCCGGGTCAGCAGAACACCGATCAACAGGCCGCTCATGACGGTCCCCACCACGCGGCCGCGCCCGGCATCGGGCGAGAGGGCGGCGGCCAGCGGGATGATCACCTGGGGGGTCACCGTCAGCAGGCCGAGGAAGAGGCTGGAGACGGCCAGGGCCGCCAGGTCCGGGGACAAGGCCATGGCCACCAGCGGTAGGGCCACGGCGACCAGCAGGTTGACGATCAGCCGACGCCGGGGCCGCACATCGCCCAGGGGGGTCAGAAAGAGCAGTCCCCAGGCGTAGCCGATCTGCGAGAGCGTGGTGACCAGCCCGAGCGCGGCCAGCGGGACGCGGAGGGAACTGGCCATCGCGCCCAGCAAGGGCTGCGCGTAGTACAGGTTGGCCACCGCCACGCCGGTGGCCACGGCCATCACTAGGACGAGGCGCCGCGGGGGCGCGGACGCTGGAGTAGACGGCGCGGGCTCCGGCAAGGCCGACATGCCCCACACCATACGCCATGCCGCCGGGTCGGGGCCAGCAGGCGGGGAGGGTGCCTCGACACGAAAATGTGGGACAGGGTGCGGCGGGCCCAGGGGATCCCGCCGCCGGTAGCGAACACCGTACAGCCTGCCACATCGAAGGGGTGCCGGCTGCGTGCGACGCGACTTACCAGACTGGCTCGACGGCGGCGAATCGCGACTGCCGCCCCCGGACGAACCGCATCGGGGGCGCGGCTCCTGGCTGCGCTGGTGGTGGATGCCGGTGGTGGCCGTCGCCGCGGCGGGCGCGGTCGTGCTCGCCGTGCACCTGCGCACCCCGCACCCGTCGGCACCCGCATCGACGCCGCCCAAGGGGTCGCAGACCGCCCCGGCCGCTCCTACGTCCTATAGCGCCCAGCATCCGGTCGCCGCTTGGCCCGACCCCCTGCCCTACCCGGTGGTGATCGCCGACCCGGCGGCCCGGCGCCTCGAAGAGGTGACGCCGGGCGGTCAGGTGGTCTGGACCATGCTCAATCCGGCCATCGGCCCGGTGCCGATCGCCCCCAGCGACGTGTCCTTCACGGCACACGGCGGGCATCTGGTGATCACCGCCGAGTCCCAGAACGTCGTCGCGCGCGCCAACTACCTGACGCACGCCATCCAGTGGTGGTTCGGCGTGCCGGGGCAGTCCGGCGCGGGCACGGCCCACCTCAACTTCCCAGACGACGGCGCGGTGCTGCCGGACGGGGACGTCGCCGTGGCCGACGTGCGCAACTGCCGCGAGGTGATCATCAACCCGGCCGGCCAGGTCTCCCATATCTTGGGCAACCCCCAGACGGGTTACTGCCAGACGCATGTGTCCCTGGCACAGTTCGGCTATCCCAACGGGAGCCAACCCCAGCCCAACGGGGACATCCTGCTGACCTTTGGCAGCGGAGACAAGGTGGCCCTGGTGTCGCCCAGCGGCAAGGTGGTCTGGTCGGCGGGGTCGCCGGACCTCTACGGAGGGTTCGTATCGGACGCCCAACTCACGTCCAGCGGTGACGTGGTGGTGTGCGGCTACGGCAACCCCGGGTCGGTGGTGGCGTTCAACCCTCAGACCGGAGCCGAACTCTGGCACTACTTCGTGGCCTCAGGCAGCGGCGCGCTCAACGATCCCACCCAGGCCGTGCCCCTGCCCAACGGGGATGTGCTGGTAGCCGATGGCGGCAACCACCGCATCGTCGTGATCAACCCCACCCAGGGCAAGATCGTGTGGCAGTACTCCACGGGGCTGCAGGCTCCCGATGGCCTGGCCCTCGACCTCTACCACAACTGGCAGACCCCGGCCACATCGTCGACGCCGAAGTGAGCCTGCCGGCCACTGGCCGGGCGGGCGGGCGTACGGTAGGCTGAGGCCGGCCGGGGCCGCGACCGCCCCGGCCGCAGAACACGCCGGTCCGCCGCCCTGGCGCGCACCGGGATGGAGGGTCTACGTGGAGGCGCTGAAAGCGACTGACCCGGAGCTGTTTGATTTGATCCGGCGAGAGGAGCGCTATCAGCGGGATTCCATCCGGATGATCCCGTCGGAGAACTACGTGTCCCAGGCGGTCCTGGACGCCGCCGGGTCGGTCCTGCAGAACAAGTACTCCGAGGGCTACGCGGGCCGCCGCTACTACGAGGGCCAGCGCTACATCGACCGCATCGAGACCCTGGTCGTCGAACGGGCCAAGGCGCTGTTCGGCGCCGAGCACGCCAATGTGCAGCCCTACTCGGGGTCGCCGGCGAACATGGCGGTGTACTGTGCGCTGCTTGAGCCCGGCGAGGCCATCATGGGACTGGCGTTGCCCCATGGCGGGCACCTCACCCACGGATGGGACGTCAGCATGACCGGACGCTTCTGGCGCCCGGTCCGGTACGGTGTCCGCCGCGACACCGGGCGCATCGACATGGATGAAGTGCGGGAGATCGCGCTACGCGAACGGCCGCGGATCATCGTGGCCGGCGCCACCGCCTACCCCCGCCAGTTCGACTTCGCCGCGTTCGGCGCCATCGCCCGCGAGGTCGGAGCCTACTTTCTCGCGGACATCTCGCACATCGCCGGGCTGTGCGTCGCGGGCGCCCACCCCAGTCCCCTACCGCATGCCGATGTGGTGATGACGACCACGCACAAGACGCTGCGCGGGCCCCGCGGCGCGATGATCCTCTGCCGGGCCGACCTGGCCGCGACCATCGACAAGGCCGTGTTCCCCGGGCTCCAGGGGGGGCCACACAACCAGACCACCGCGGCCATCGGCGTCGCGCTCAAGGAGGCCGCCACGCCAGAGTTCGCCGCCTACGGGCAGCAGGTCGTCCGCAACGCCCGCGCGCTGGCCGACGAGTTGTTGGGGCGGGGCTTCGCGCTCGTCTCGGGAGGAACGGACAACCACCTGATCCTGATCGACCTCACCAACCGCGGCGTGATCGGCAAGAAGGCGGCCAAGGCGCTGGACCGCGCCGGCATCGTCTGCAACTACAACACCGTACCGTACGACCCCCGCAAGCCGTTCAGCCCCAGCGGCATCCGCCTGGGGACCCCCTCGGTGACCTCGCGAGGCATGGGCGAGGAGGAGATGCGCCAGATCGGCGCCTGGATCGACGAGGCCGTGCGGCAGGCCGAAGACGAGGACGCGCTGCACCAGATCGCCAGGAGGGTGCGCGAGTTCTGCCGGGCCTTCCCGGCACCGGGACTGGCTCTGCGGGCGGACGGCGAGCCGGCCGCCGTATAGGCCGCCCGGAGGGGGGCGCCAGCCGGGCGGGCGCCCCCCCCCGGTCCCTGCCGGCTACCCCTCGGGCGCCAACAGGTTCTGCAGTTCTTCCTCCACCTGCGGCGGCGCCATCAGCACCAGTCTGTCCCCACCCAGCAGCGGGGTCTCTCCACGGGGGACCAGCACCTGCCCACCCCGCAGCACGGAGATCAGCAGCGACCCGGCCGGCCACGGCACCTCGCGCACCAGGTGCTCTGCGGCCGTCGAGCGCGGGGCCAGGTCCACCTCCACAATCGCCACCCCGCCACTGGGAAAGGCCAGGAGGGTCCGCACCCGGGCCGCACTCACCTCGCGTTCGATCAGTTCGGCCAGGATGGCGCTGCTGGAGACTGTCGCCTCGATTCCCGACACGCGGAAGAGTCGTTCGTTGCGCGGATCGTTCAGGCGGGCGATGGTGCGCCCCGCCTGGAACAGGCGCTGGCCGAGCATGCTCACCAGGAGGTTCACCGCGTCGTCGCCGGTCACCGCCGCCAACACGTCGGCCCGCGCGCATCCGGCCGCCTCCAGGACCGTCGGCCGGGTGCCGTTGCCCTCGACCACGATCTCCCCGAGCAGCCGGGTCAGCGCCTCGACCCGCAGCGGTCGCTGCTCGATCAGCGCCACCTCGTGCCCCTTGGACAGCACGGTTCTGGCTAGGTGGAAGCCCACCTTGCCGCCGCCCACGATCAACACATACACGCTGCCGCCCCCCAGACCCACGTCCTCATCCCTGGCCGCCGCCCGCCGCCAACAGATCCCGCACGCCCCGCAGGACCAAGTCCGGCAACTCCACGGTATCCCAGCCCATCTCCTCGGCAAAGTCGTGGAACTCGGGGTCGTTGACCCGTACGGTCAGCTTGCGCACACCGAACAGCGCGGTCACGGCCCGCGCCACCATGAAGTTGGTGGCGTCCACGTTCGTCAGGACCGCAACCCCGTCCGCGCCGTCCACCTGCGCGCGGCGCAGCACCTCCTCGTCAAACCCCTGCCCCACGACCCTGGACCCCGGGAAGGCCGGTCCGAGCCGCTCCATGCTCGCCGGGTCAGAGTCAATCACGCAGACGCGGTGACCATCGTCGGCCAAGCGCTGTGCGACGTGGGCCCCGATCCGCCCACAGCCGATGATGATCACCCGCTTGCCCTCACCCTCCGTCATGACAGTCCCGCCTCCTCCCCTAAAATACCTTCTCAGACCACTAGATATGGTGCGCCCGGCGCGTGTCAGCCACTAGCCGGTCCTCCACTCGCGCCAGCGCGAGGAAGTGCGCCGGCCCCGCCCGCATTGCATGCCAAGTGGCGCCGGCCGCGCCGGCATGGAGGACTCCCGTCAATTTCGCTGCCCGCCGGCCGGAATGTCCGGCAGGAGCACCGCCTGTGCCGGGCCGACCTCCTCCGCCAGGGCCAACAGGCGCTCGGGTGCCGCCTGAATGACCACCACGTCGGCCCCGACCTCCCCGACGATCTGGTGCAGCATCACCCGCACCGTGCGCCCGCGGCACAGATGGCCGGAGACCGCCACGCCGGCCTGCCCCGCCAGGCGTTCGATCTGGTGCAGGGCCGCCGCCGCCCGCTCGGTCTCCTCCCCGGGCGGGGCCTCCAGCGGCACCGACAGCGGCAGCCGCACCGGCGCCACCACGTGCAGGATCCCACCCAGGGGCACCAACCGGCAGGCGATGTCCAGGGCGGCCAGCGGCGGGTGCGCGCCGTCAGGGTCCACCAGTAACAGCGGGCCGCGCCAACGGCCCGGACCGGCCGCCCCCCTGCCGACGGCACGGGCCAGGGCCGTCCATCCGGTCCGGAACCTGCGTGTCGAGGCGAAGGCCTCACTCATGCCGTTCCTCTCCTCATAGACTTTTGTTTCCGACCGCTTGCGCGGTCAGTTTCCTGCTTGGAGATTCCTGCTTCGCAGGAGCCGGTTTCGCCGGGCAGTGCTCCCAGCCAGAGCCTTCTCCTCCACAGGCGTTTCGCGTCTCCGGGGAACTCCCGGCGACAAGCGACGCAACGGAAGACCCGCTCGCCCAGTGAGATCTCGGCCTTGGTGTGACCACAGGCCGAACAGGTCTTGGTCGACGGGTAGAAGCGGGGGGCGACGATCAGCCGGGACCCGTACCATGTGGTCTTGTA
>JAJZWQ010000116.1 GCA_021846605.1 Bacillota bacterium
GGATTAGCCCATAATATCTTTTTGAGTTGCTTAACAGGGTAATAGCCCACCAGCACACTCACTTAACCAGGCTATGCCTCACCTACCACTCCACATATCCCGGATTGCGGTATTAGGGGGGAGGTACGCCGGGGTCCCCGGGCGGCTCCAGGCGCGTGCGCAGGATCGCCAACGCCCCGGGCACATCCAACTGCGTGGCGGCGTGCAGGGCGCGGCGCAGCGCGGGGGGCAGGTGCTGGGCGAACTTGGGCAACACCAGCGCGTGGTCGGGGACCAGCGTCAGGAGGTCTGCCGCCAGCTCTGCCGCTGGCGGCGGGCACCGTCCCAGTGCCTCCAGCGCCTGGGGCAGGCGGGGCCACGGCTCCACGGCCTCGACTCCACCCCATTCTGTCGCCGTCCACGGCAGGCCGGTCTCGCGTTGCAAAAGCAGGGCCAGGGTGTTGGCCACCACGTCACCGGCAAAGGCGTGCACAGCTGAGCCCCCGGGGAACACCACCGCCGGACGGGCGCAGCGCGTCAGGCCCAGGCGGCGATAGCTGCGCCGCAGGCCGTCCAACACCGCCTGGCCACCGGGGTTGAGGTAGGGGTAGGGCGTGTCGGCGACGAGCACCTCCACCATGGCCTGCCGGACGGCGGGGTGGACGCGCAGGGCCTGGGAGGTGAAGACCGGTGGATGTCCGGTGGTGGCCGGCACCACTTCGAACCGGCGCCGAGCGTGGTCCACCTCCTCGATCGTCCACAGGCGCCCCGCGAAGATGAGCGCGGCGCCCTCCCGGTAGACGGGCAGTGGCGGCAGTTGGCCGAGTTGCCGTGCGCCAGCCACCACCAGGTAGGCGTCTTCGCTCTGAAAGACGGCGCAGAAGTCGCGGCGCCGCGCCAGGGCCTCGCCCCGCGCGCCGGCGACCAGCCGCCCGCCGCGCCGCTCCAGATGGTCCCGCTCCAGCATGTGGGCCAGAAGGTCGGGTGGCACACCCGCCAGGTCCTCGGGATCCAGGCCCCCGCGTTCCATGGCCGTCGACAGCGTCTGCTGCCAGCAGACGTCGAAGGCGGGGCCCGGGTCGGGCGGGGCCTCGACCCAACCGGAGCGCAGCAGTTCGACGACAGCGACGCTCTGCACCAGTTGGGTTTCCCGGCTGGCGTAGAGTTGGCCGACGCGGTCGTGGCCCGGGGAGCGCCCGCTGCGCCCCAGGCGCTGGCGGAGCGCCGCCACCGAGTGCGTGCAGTCCACCTGGACGACCAGATCGACCGCACCCACATCGATGCCCAACTCCAGCGTGGAGGTGCAGACGATGGCCCCGGCCGCATGGCCGCGCAGCCCCGCTTCCGCCACCGCCCGCTCGCGGCGGTGCAGTGAGCCGTGGTGGGGCAGGTACACCGCGCCACCGTCGCTCCGTCTGGTCAATTCCTGGGTGAGCGCCTCCACGCGGGCGCGTGCGTTGCAGAACACCAGCGCCTTGCGGCCCCGCGTCAACGCCACCATGTCGCCCGTGACATCGCCATCCGGGTCGTAGCGCAGGTGGAGCATTGTCCGCTTGCGCGGGCCCTCCCCCGCGCAGACGGTGCAGGGTTCCCCCAGGAATGCCCGGGCGGCTCCGGCGTCGCCGATCGTGGCGGACAGTCCGATCCGCCGCGGCGGTTGCGCGCTGTATCGGGCCAGGCGCCGCAGGAGCGAGGCCAGCTGCACACCCCGTCCCGTGCCCAGAAACGCGTGCAACTCGTCCACGATGACAAAGCGCAGTCCGGCAAAGAGCACCGGCAGGGACAGGGGCCGATGCACGCACATGGCTTCCAGCGACTCCGGGGTGGTCAGGAGCACCCCGCCCGGCTGGCTTTCGGCCCGCCGTTTGGCCGTGCGCGCCACATCGCCGTGCCAGAGATGGACCGGGACGCCGGCATAGGCGCCCAACCGCCGCACGCGTTCCGCCTGGTCGTTCAAAAGGGCGCGCAGCGGCGACACGTACAGGACCGAGAACCCCGGACCGGGGAGGGGTTGCGAAAGGACGGGGAGGAAGGCCGCCTCCGTCTTGCCCGAGGCCGTGTCCCCGCTGATCAGGACGTGACCTGGGCCTGCCGTAATGGCGGCGATGGCCTCTTCCTGCACCGGCCACAGGGACCGCCACCCCTGGTCGAAGACGGCCTTCTGCATCGCGTCAGACAGGGCGTGATAGCTCATGGCTCCAGCGCGACGAAGCGTCCGGCCGCGATGTCCTCCGTGGCCCGATCCAACACGGCCGCAGGCTGCAGCTCGGGGTGTTGTTGCAGGATGTTGAGCGCCTGGACGAAGGAGCGCAGGGCCTCCCGCGGCGTGAGGAAGCGGGAGGCCCCCGGGCGGGCCAGAAGCCCCCGCAGGAACCTGCCCACCCCGTCCGGATCCAGGCTGCTTTCGCCGTGCAGGCCCACATGCAGGGCGCGCACCTTGAGGAACAGCGCCAGCAGTTCGTCGGCGCTCAGGGGCGGGAGTTCCAGCACCGGCTGCGCCAGGTCCCGATGCGCCTGGTCGGCATAGGGGTTTTGGGTCAGGCGGGTGGCCAGCGCCGGGTAGCTGAACAGGCCGCGCCTGGGGTCGCGCAGCATCTCCGGCGGCCCGGCCACATAGAGCCCGAGGTGGCGCGCCCGCCCCTGCAGGGCATCGTTGAGCAGGCCCAGGAGGACCTCGTAGTTGGACGAGCGGGCGTCCGGTTGCGGCACGCTGGCCAGGTGGCCGCACTCGTCTAAAAGGACCAGCAGCCCCTGGTAGCCGGCCTGCACCGCCGTGAGGGCCAAAAGGCGCAGGTGCTCGTGCCAGTCCGCGTCGGAGATCGGGGCGACATCCCCCAGCCCGAGGGTGGCCCGCACCTCCGCCCGCGTGCGGTATTCCCCCCGGAGGCGCCGCAGCGCCGCGGTCGTACCCTCGTCGTCGCCGGCGACGGCGGCCTCCAGGTAGCGACGCAGGGTGCTGGCCCAGGCAAACCCGCCCGGCAGGGTGCGGAGGGCCTCCAGCCGGGCCCGGAGTTCGCTATCCAGCGCCTGCGCGGCCTCCGGCGTGCGCCGCATGGCGCCCGCGCCCGGTAGCCCCAGGCGCGCGGCGGCCGCGCTCCTGACCCCGTCGCACCAGCGGTCGAGCACGATCGCCAGGGCACCCCCGTCGGGGCGGCTGTCCGAGGCGAGATTGGCCATGAGATGGCGGTAGGTGGCCAGGCCTCGCCCGTCGCCGCGCAGCCGCAGCTCTGGGCCCAGGTCCGCGTCGGCCACCACATACCCCTGCGTCAAGGCCACCTGCCGGACCAGGCGCAGGAAGAAGGTTTTGCCGGCGCCATACTCGCCGACCACGACCCGGAAGACCCCGCCGCCGCGCCGCAGGACCTCCAACTCCCGCAGCGCCTGGCGCAGCTCGGCCACCCGCCCCACGGCCAGGTGCTGCAGACCGTCGTGGGGGACCACGCCGACCTGCAGGCTCTGGAGCACGGCCTGCGCCTCTGGGACCGCCACGTCAGGCATCCGCTGGGGGCCTCCCTGTGGCCGCGCTGGCGTCGGCGGCGTAGATGACGCCGTCTTCGACGCGGACGGCGGGTCGGCCTGTCTGGCGCAGGCAGGCGCGGTCCAGCGCGTCCAGCAGGGTCCCGAGCAGGACGCCATGGGCGGCGGCCAGTTCTCGGGCCCTGGCGACGGAAAGGGGCCCTTCGGCCAGGGCGGCGGTGATGGCTTCCTGCCCCGGCAGGCGGGTTGGTTGCCCGGAGGGTCGCAGGGCGGCGTCAAGGATGGTGGCGGGGTCGTCCGCGCAGTCGGCGGGCTGCGTGGCTGTCGGTGGCGGGGCCGGGCGCCGCCCGGGGTCTGGGGCCGGTACGAGTTCGCTGGCCAGCTGTTCGGCCTCTGCCAGGACCCGCACGGCGGTCGGCAAATCCGGTTCCACCGGCGGGGCGGGGTGGAGCGCGGCGGGGATGGCCAACTGCAGGAACGCCTGCAGGCCCAGCGGCAGCGCGCTGAACTCGGCGACCCGCCTCCCCACGCCCGCCACCGACTCGAGCGCGCGGGCGACGACCACCCACCGGAAGGGCCAGGAGGGCCCCGATGGTGGCACCGGACCGTCATTGAGGATGGTCGACCAATCGGCGCCGCAATCCCGGGCCCACTGCTGGCCAAGCGCCTGAAGACGGCGGGCGGCGGGCGCCAGGTCGCCGTGCTGCAGGAAGCGCTCGATGCTGGCCTGCGCACTGGCACGCTGCGCCTGGGTCGGCATCGCCCTGACCGCTCCTCCCCGCGTAGATGTTCGTTCCCGGACGCCGCCAGGGCCCGCCACCCGTTCGGACAGCGCCGCGTCGAAGCCGCCTGCCCCTGCCCCTGCCGCTCCCGGGTGGCTCAAGAGCCGATGCTACCCTGCCCACGTGTTTCGCCACGCCCGTGGTGGATCATGCCGTCGTCCGCCGCCGGAGGGCGGAAGCGGGGACCTCGACGGTGTGCCTTCCGTAGGTCGTGGGGGGGGCCGCCGCCGCCCGGCCGTCAGTCCCTTCGGCTGGGCCTCGTGCAGGCTGCCCTGGTCTACACGGCGGTGCGCCGGACCGGACACACGCTGACGTTGCAGGAGGACGGGCCCGGAGTACGCGCGGCGCGTGCTGGGGATGTGGGGCGATATCAACGGCTGCGGTAGACTGGGGCCGTCGAGGGTGGAGCATCGGGGGGTGTCGCCGATGGCGGCGATGCTGGTCGACGCGCAGGGGATACGCCATCCAAGATGTTCGGCAGGCGCGTGGATCTGGTCAGCAAGAGGAGGCTCAGCCGGCACCTTCGCGAGCGGATTCCGCGGAGCCGCGAGGTGGTGTGTGGCGGCCGGGGATGCTCCTGAGTGGGAGCGCGCCATGCCGACGTGCGCGGGCGAGTGCCGGCCAGCATCCCACCCTGAGTAGGTGCGCCGTGCGATCCTCTCCGCAGGGAGTGGGGGGCCTTGGCCATGAGGATCACACCCGAAGGTCTCAATGCCGCGGTGCGACGGCTCGTGGCAACCCTTGCGCCCGAGGAGGTCATCCTCTTCGGGTCGCGGGCGCGCGGGGACGCACGATCGGACAGCGACGCCGACCTGTTGGCGGTCCTGCCGGCGGTCGCCGATGCCCTCCCACCGGACGAGCGGCAACGCCGGGCCTGGTTCGCCGTGCGCGGCGACCTGATGCAGCCAGGCTTCGAGGCTGATGTCTTCGCGTACACCGTCGCCGAGATGCGGTACCGCCTTGCCGCCGGAGATACGGTGGTCCGCGACGCCCTGACCGAAGGCACCCTGCCGTATCCAGCCGCAGGTCGCCGCAGCCGGTACGCTGCGTTCGCCGGGGAGTGGTCGCGGGTGGAGACGGTCGAGTAGTGCTTGCGGTATGCGGGCGAGGACCTGGAGGAAGGCGCGGGTGCGCGCTTTCCACGCAACGCCGCGCACCACGCCCAGCAGGCGGCCGAGAAGGCGCTGAAGGCCCTGATCTTCCATCTTGGTGCGGAGCCCGCGCGCGTGCAGGACCTGTCCCAACTCCTGCTGGACATCGCCGCCCTGGACCGGGCCATCGGTAGCCGGTTGCTTGCGGCGCACCAGAACTCGGCCGCGGAGTTGACGCTCCACTCCGTGACGCCGCGCTACCCGGGCACCGGCAACATTCCTCCCGAGCGGGCCCATGCGGCGGTGGCATCCGCCGGTGCGATCGTGGCGGCCGTACGGCGCGAGATCCTCGATCAGCACACGGGCGGTTGAGCATACCACGGGGTCGGCCCGGGGGGGCTGCGGTGGTCGGCGCGGTTCGCCTAGCCGTTGTGTGTCGTGGAGCTGGCGCGGACGGTGGCGTCCCGCCGTTCGGGGGTGCCTGGGGAGGCGATGGACCGGCTTGTAGTGTGCCGGGACCCCAGACCGCCACCAGTGTCCGCTTCCACCAGTGCCCGTGGCGCTGCGCGCCGTCGCCGCCGGCAGGCCCATCTATGGGCAAAGCCCCTGGCTGACTCCACCGCAGCCGCCCGGGACATGGTTGCCGCAGCCCGGGCCGGGGGCATCGGTTTGGTGGGCTCCCAGTCGCGCACCGCACCGTGCGCAGCGGTGCAAGCGGTGGCGGCCATCTCCCTGTTCTGCGCCTTCTGTCTGCCCCCCGCGTGCCCTTGATTCGCCGTCCCCGAGAGCACCACGGCGGCATCCTGGACACCACCCACACGACCGACATCGCCATGTGGGCGAGCGCCGTCCGGAGGGGGGGGTACGGCGCAGTTGGGATGCGGCACCAGCCGCGGAGACTTTCGCAGGAGGGCATTGTAACCAGTGGGATTCCGCAGTAGCCTGGAAAGGCCGTGGGAACGAAGTAATCAGTGACAACTGCGGCCACCCGGATCGACGGCAACGGGCGTGATGGGCGCGGTTCCTGGTATATGTTGCGAGTTGGGTCACCAGTTCTGTTTGCTTTTCTGCGGTAGGGCCGTGCGGGGAGAGATGCTGTTCCTTGAAGCCGCTTCAACAGGTACGGCACACGGTTGCGGCGATGCGAAGTGCCGGCTTGGATGCGCAGCTTGGGAATATCATGCAACATTGCCGCGGCGGCGGGACGCATGTACGCTGGGGATTCAAAGAAGAACTCAGTGCAGTGCACAAGCTTGAGCGCAAGCCGAAATATGCGGGCAACCCCAGTTCCCTGCCCGATCTACTACGCGGGCTCATCGTTGTCCACTCGCTGAAGGAAGTCCGCCAAGTAGTCAACTGCCTCCAGTCCTCTGGTGTGGGCCTCGCCTACCGGGTTGTCGAGTCGGACGATTATTTCAGGTCGCCTCGCAGGTGCTACCGGAGCCACCATCTTGTGATTAGGTTCTTGGCATGTCCTCAGTTTCAAGCGGAAATTCAGATCAAAACGCCCTTGATCTCCCGTGCGTGGGAGTGGACCCATGGCCTCTATAAAACAATGCGCATACAGTGGATCGTACTGATTGTTAATTGTCTTGTGTTTACCCTCGCATGGCTAGGGGATTGCCTTCACGCAAATAGAGGCTTCATTTGAGGCGGAAGCTGTTTCTTCGACTTGGCAACCACGGACTGCATGGATCCGCCGACGTCGACCCATACGTGTAGATGGCAAGCCTCTCCTATTCCTTCAAGGGCTACGAAGAACAACTTCTTGCTCTTTTGTTTTGCGTAGCGTTCTATGTCTGTCCTGATTTCCGACAGAGGACTGACGTCTGCGACCACAATTTGTTCATCTTCGATGAGCGCAACGCTCCTGCCCCGAGCGACCTCGGTCAGCGTGAACTTCTCGTTAAGCAGCCGATAAAGATCCAGCGCTGCAGGCGGAGTGATCATGACCTCTTGGTGGCGTGCCATGACACGAACCTCCCCGAGGATTCACCCACGACAAGAACGTAGGTATCCCGTGGGCCTGCGATTGTACCACTGACGGATGCGACGTCAAGCCCCAGAAAATACCCGGGTAAACGGTTCGCGGACAAGCCCGCCAGTTCCTCCCTTCCCTGAAAAAGCCCAGTTCCTACTAGGAGGCACAGGCCGCACCGACATGGGGCCTTTTCATGCCACGTGGTGCCGGCCGCGCCGGCATGGGGGACTTCTCCGGTTTAGGCTTGCCCAATCGCTCGCTTTCATCCACCACCGGGTTGGCCGTGGACCGTACGCTTACAGCGCCCTGCCTATCGGCGCATGGGGGCGCGTTGCAATCGACCCGCGGTGCATCTGCACGGCGTGCTAGGGGCCTCAGTCCCCCGCAGGGGGGGGGGGCCTACCCGGCACGTTGCCTACCCCCTTGGGCAGATCCCCCACCGACGACCCAAGTCACCCAACGGCGCTGGCCCCTCAGGAGACCGTCGTTGTCCCCGCCAGGAGGCCATTCGGGCGTTGGAAAGGCGCTCTACGCGTATGCAGCACGATGGCGAGAGTTGTGTGGTGCCTTGGCCCGTCTGCCCCGAAGGATTGCCTGCGGATTCCGGCGCACGCCGGAGACGCATTCCGACAGAATCCCCGACACTCGCTCCGGACGCGCTTCCGCACGTCGGGGCGCGGGATCCGGTACCCTTCCGCGGCCACCGTTGGGCCATGAAGAGGCGCGCCCCGCGAGTCTGTTCGGAGTCAGCGATGATCGTCAGCCCCCCGTCCCCTGACGCGATGTGATTGCTCCGCTGCGCTACATCCCGATGGGCGCCCGCCGATGTTGGAGCAGCGCCTGCGCGGTGGCGTCGATCAGGGCGATGCCGTGGCGGTCGGCGATCTGGCGCAGGGTCGGGAGGTCTCGGGGCTGGCCAAAGAGATGGACGGCGATGATTCCTCGGGGTTGCCCACGGCGACCCCGGCCGCGCGGGTGTCGCTGTGCCGGGGGGCCTCCCGCCGGATTGGGCCCCGGGATTGCCTGCACGGCCCCGTTCCCCCCACCACCGCTACGGTGTCAACCGACGTGCTACAACCATGGGGGAGGGGGTGCGGGATGGCCAAGGCGCCGGAGCCTGTCCCCGTCCGGGCCCACCACCTGCTCTGCGCCCTGGGCTTCCGCGGCCATGGCTACTCCCCGGAGTTTGCCGCCAACATGGCCGCCATCCTGGCGCGCCTGGATGCCGCCCCGGACACCCAGGTCACGGTGGTGGACGGGCCGGACGGCATCTGCGCCGCCTTCCCCCCGGACCAGCCGCCGCACTGCCTGGAGGAGCGGGTGGTCGCCCGCGACGCCAGGGTCCTGGCCGCCCTGGGCCTGGTCCCCGGGGAGGTTTCGACCTGGGGGGATCTGCGCGCCCGGCTCGGGGCAGCCTTCCTCCCCGGAGACCTGGAGAGCCTCTGCGCCACCTGTCCCTGGCTCCCCCTCGGGTACTGCCAGGAGGGGCTGGGCCGCCTACGCGCTGGGGGGACCAGGAACCTTCTCCGCACCCTGAGAACTGATGATGTAGGGGGTGGACCCAATGCGCGCGATCAGCGTCGTCCCGGGCAAGCCGCAGACCCTGACGGTGGCGGACGTGGAAGAGCCCAAACCCGGGCCTGACCAGGCCCTGCTGGAGACCATCGCCGTGGGGATCTGCGGCACGGACCGGGAGCTCCTGCTGGGCGAGCATGGGTCGGCTCCGACCGGCGACGCCGTCCTCATCCCGGGGCATGAATGCCTGGCCCGGGTGGTGTCGGCGCCGGAGGGCAGCGGCCTCTCCCCGGGGGAGCTGGTGGCGCCGACGGTGCGGCGGCCCTGCGGCAGGCCCGAGTGTTCGCCTTGCACCCACGGCCGCCCGGACATGTGTGTCACCCAGCAGTACACCGAGCGCGGCATCCAGGGGGCCGACGGCTACCAGTGCGAGCGGTTCGTCGAGTCCCCCCGCTACCTGGTGCCGGTACCGGCCGCCCTGGGACGGACTGGCGTGCTCTGCGAACCCACGAGCGTGGTGGCCAAGGCGATCCATGAGGCGTTCGCCATGCAGCGCGCCCGTCTGGTCTGGGAGCCCAGGCGGGCGCTGGTCACCGGCGCCGGACCGGTGGGCCTCCTGGCGGCGATGCTGCTGCGGCTGCAGCATCTCGACGTCACGGTGTATGACCGGCAGCCGGCGGACTCCGGCAAGGCGAAGGCGGCCCGGGGCCTGGGGGCCCACTACCTGGAGAGCGGTGAGGTCCCCCTCGACAAGCTCTCGGCGGACGGGGGCTACGACTGGATCGTGGAGTGCACCGGGGCGCCGCCGGTGGTCTTCGGCGTCATGACCGCGCTGGCCCCCGACGGGGTGCTGTGCCTGCTGGGGCTATCCGGTGGCGACGCCCAATTTCAGGTGCCGGCCGCGGAGATTAACAGGCGGCTGGTCCTGCACAACAACTCGGTGGTGGGTTCTGTCAACGCCAGCCGCGAGGCCTTCGCCCAGGCGGTGCAGGTCCTTAGCGCAGCCGAGGTCCACTGGCCGGGCTGGGCGGCGGGTCTGATCACCCGCGCCGTGGATCCCACGGACATCCGGTCGGCGGTCCAGGGCGGGCCGGACGACATCAAGGTCATCGTGCGCTGGAAGGATCTCTGAGGCGCGCGAGCCGGGGGCAGAGCGCTCGCAGCGCGAACGGGGACTCTGGCAGGGCCCAAGACACGGGGGCTTCCTCGGGAGCGGTCCCTGCCAGGCTCAGGTCACGCACGGCCATCTCGGCCCCCCTTGGTCCGT
>JAJZWQ010000117.1 GCA_021846605.1 Bacillota bacterium
GCTACAAGGCTGCCCTGGCGGGCGTGGCCGTGGCCACGGTAGATCCCCGCTACACCAGCCAGAAGTGCAGCCGCTGCGGGCACCGGGAGAAGGCCAACCGTCCGAGTCGGGGCGACTTCCGCTGCCAGCAATGCGGCTTCTCCCTCCACGCGGACCTGAATGCGGCCAGGAACATCGGAGCCAACCACCTGGCCAGCCTCGCTATACGTGGGACTGGCGGGCCGCGGTCAGGCGGCCTATCGCAGCACGATCCGGTAGCTGCAAGCCCCCGGCTTTCGCCGGGGGGTCCTGACCTGCTCCCGAGGATGGTCTGTTCCAGCAGGGGAGGGAGCGCGCGGCCCGGCCCACGGCTAAAGCCGGGGGGATCAGAGGGCCGCGCGGGGATGCGATGAACCCGGTGCACCCCCAGGGGGCAAACTGGGCCGAACGGCGGAGGCGGGGGGAGGGCGGCATGCTGGGAGCGACGGGTCCGAGTGCGGCCCCCGCCACACACACGCTCACACGCCGTTCGCTGACCGCGCTCTGGGGGGTGCCCCTCGTCGTGGCCTGCGTCTGGGCGGGCGGGTGGTTGCTCGCCTTAGCCGCGGCCGTGCTCGCGACGACGGGGATCCTGGAGTTCTGGCGGCTGGGCCGCCCCCTGGGCGTCGCCGAAGCGGTGCGCTGGGAGGTGCTGCTGGCCGCCTATCTGGTCCTGGCCGGCGCGACAATCGGTCCGGCGACCTTCCTGGCCGCCCTGGGCTGGGGTGTGCTGCTGGTATTGGTGGGCAGCGTGATCCGGGGGAGCGCGCAAAAGATCCCGGACCGCGTGCGCCAGGAGTTGACCTCCTCCGTGTGGGCTATCCTCGCCCTCCTGTACATACCGTGGCTGCTGGGACACCTCCTCCTCCTGCGGCACACCGCGTCGACCACCACCGGCGTGTTCCGGACGCTGGGGACGATCGTGTTCGTCTGGCTGGGGGATCTGGCCGCCTTCACGGTGGGCGCCAAGATCGGCCGGCACCGTCTGGCCGTTGCCCTCAGCCCGGCCAAGAGCGTGGAGGGGGCCGTGGCGGCGGTGCTGGTGGTCGCCGCGGCGGGGGCGGGCGCCAGCGGCCTGCTGGGGCTGTCTGTCGCTGGCGGGGCGGTGGTCGGGGCCACGCTGGGCGCCGCCGGCCTGGTGGGGGACCTCTGGGAGTCGCTGCTCAAGCGGGGGGTCGGTGTGAAGGATTCCGGCAACTCGGTGCCGGGGCACGGGGGGGTGCTCGACCGCTTTGACAGCCTCCTGGTGGGAGCACCCGTCGCCTACTGGCTGCTCGCCCGCGTGCCGTGGCACGCGCTGCCCGGCATCTTCCGCTGAGCGCTGGGCGTGGGACGGCCCCGGCGCCGGGGTGGCATAGGTGCGCGAACTCCAGCGGGTGTTGTTGCCCGTGGCCGCAGCACTGGCGGCCCTGTGGCTCGCCGGGCGCCTCTGGTCCCTGCTGTGGGCCCTGCTCTGGCCGTTCCTGGCGGGCGGCCTCCTCGCGCTGGCCGTGGAGCGGCCGATCCGCTCGCTGTACCGGCGCGGGTGGCCACGGCCGCTGGCGGCGCTCGCCTGCCTGGCGGCCGGGATGGCCACCGGCCTCGGGGTCGGGGCCTGGATCGTGGCGGGGATCTGGCGCGAGGTGGCGCGGCTGGCCCGGCGCCTGCCGGCGACCGACGCCCTGTTGGCCAGCGTCTCCCGGGCGCTGGCCCCCGGAGGCACCCTGGCCTGGCTGCCGGCCGACGTGCGCGCACTCCTCTCCCGGGAGGTCCTGCGCGTCCAGGATGGCGCGGCCCCGTTGCTGCAACACGTGCTGGGCGTCGCGCAACGGTTGGCGCTGGCCACCCCGGACGCGCTGTTCGGCGCCTTTGTCGCCCTGGCCACCGCTTACTTTGGCGCCAGCCACCGGACCCAACTGGCCGCGTGGCTTGAGGAGGCCAGCAGCCGGGGCACCGCCGCGCGCGTGGCCGGCCTGGTGCGGGTGGCCCGGGACTCGGTGTGGGGGCTGGTGCGGGCCCAACTGCTCCTCTCCCTGATCACGTTCGCGATCAGCCTGGCCGGGCTCTGGCTGATCGGTGCGCCGTACGTGCTGCTGGCGTCCCTGGCAGCCGGGTTCCTCGACCTGCTGCCCGTGGTGGGGCCGGGCCTGGTCTACGGACCCTGGATCCTGGGCGCCGTGCTGGGCCACATGCCCGGGGCGGCGGTGGGCCTGGCCGCCATCTTCGCCTGCGTGGGCCTGGCCCGCTGGTTGAGCACGCCGCACCTGCTGGGCCGCGGCGTCGGACTGCACCCGTTCACCACCCTGGCCGCGATGTACCTGGGGGCGCGCCTCTCCGGGGTCAGCGGGCTGGTGTTGGGCCCCCTGGCCGCCGCCCTGGTGCAGGCGGTCTGGCGCCCCGGGCCGCGCGCACCCGGCCCCGCCGGTTCGGCGACCCCGCGATCGTGATAGAATCCGGGCAAAGGGGGGCTCGCATGGTGGCGTCCCCACACGGCGCACCCCGGACAGTCGCCATCGTCGGCGCCACGGGTTCGATCGGGCAACAGGCGTTGGATGTCGTCATCCGCTCCGCCGGCCGCCTGCGGGTCGTCGCCCTGGCCGCCGGTGGCTCCTGGGAGCCGCTGTGCGCGGCCGCGCGGCGCTGTGGCGCCGAGGCCGTCGCCCTGGCCGATCCCCGCGCGGCCGCCCGAGCGCGGGAGGAACTGGCCGGGAGCGGCATCACTGTCCTGGAGGGCGACGACGGGGTGGCGCAGGTCGCGGCCTGGCCCTCGGCGCAGGTCACGCTGGCCGCGCCCAGCGGCCTGGCGGGCCTCCGCCCGGTGCTGGCGGCCCTGGAGTCCGGCCACGACGTCGCCCTGGCCAACAAGGAGAGCCTGGTGGCGGGCGGGCGCATGGTCGTTCGGCTGGCGGCCGAGCGCGGCGCGCGACTGCTCCCCGTGGACAGCGAGCACGCGGCCCTGTTCCAGTGCCTGCAGGGCCGTCACGCGCAAAGCGTGCGCCACCTGTGGCTGACCGCCTCCGGGGGGCCTTTTCTGCGCTGGCCGGCCGCAGCACTGGAGGGCGCGACACCGGCGCAGGCCCTGCGGCACCCGACCTGGCAGATGGGGCCCCGCGTCACGGTGGACTCGGCCACCCTGGCGAACAAGGGCCTCGAGGTGATGGAGGCCGCCTGGCTGTTTGGCACGGCGCCCGAGGCCGTGCGCGTGCTGATCCACCCGCAGAGTGTGGTGCATGCCCTGGTCGAGTATGTCGACGGAGCGTGGATCTCCCAGTGCGCCCCTGCCGACATGCGCCTGCCGATCGCCCACGCCCTGGGCTTCCCGGAGCGTCTGCCCGGCCCGCCCGGGGTCTCCCTGGACCTGGCCGCCCTGGGCCACCTGGACTTCGAGGAGCCGGACAGCGCGCGTTTCCCCGCGCTGGACCTGGCCTACGCGGCAGCCGCGGCGGGCGGGGGGGCGCCGACGGCCTTCAACGCCGCCGACGAGGTGGCCGTGGCCCGCTTCCTGCGCGGTGAGATCGGCTTCCTGGACATCCCGCGCCTCCTGGCGCACGTCCTCGACCACCGGACGGCGGTGGACGACGCCCGCCTGGAGGGTATCCTGGAGGCGGACGGCCAGGCGCGGAGGCTCGCGTCGGCCTGGCAACCGGCGCTCAGGATCCCGGCGCGGAGGGAGGAGGCGGCGCCTTGAGCGTGCTGCCCGCGGTGCTCGTCCTCGGCGGACTGATCTTCCTGCACGAACTCGGGCACTTCCTGTTGGCTCGGGCCTGCCATGTGGAGGTCGAGGAGTTCTCGATCGGCATCGGGCCCAAGCTGGCCGGCGTGCGCCGAGGGGAGACGCTCTACGCCCTGCGCCTTTTGCCGATCCTGGGGTACGTGCGCATGGCGGGGATGTACCCGGGCGACGCGGAGGACGTCGACCCCGCGGACACCAGCGCGGGCGCCCTCGAAGCCCGGCGTAGCGCCGACGCCAACGCGCGGGGGGTCGGATTCGGCGCGCGGCCGCTGTGGCAGCGCGTGCTGATCATCGCGGCGGGCCCCTTCGCCAACTTCCTGGTGGCCCTGGTGCTCTACGTGGTCGTGTTCGGGGGCATCGGCCTGCCGGTCGGCGCCACGATGCAGATCCGCACGGTGGTGCCACGGATGCCGGCAGCCAGCGCCGGCTTCCGTCCGGGGGACGTGGTGCAGGCCGTCGACGGCAAGGCGGTGAAGTCCTGGAACGATCTGCACACCGCCATCCTGGACGCCACGGGCAGCCAGGATAAGCCCATCCAGATCACGGTGCGGCGGAACGGCGTCGCCAAGACCCTGACCGTGACCCCCGCCGCGACCTCGTCCGGTCCGGAGATCGGCATCGTCGCCGAGGTGCAGACCGCCCGCATCCCCCTGCCGCGCGCCCTGCTGGGCGGCGTGGAGCAGACGGGACTGTCGATCTACCAGAGCCTGGCCGGGATCGTGGGAGTCATTCACTCCGCCCTGGTTCACCAGCGCTCTCAGGCGACCCTGATGGGGCCGATCGGCATCGGCAACCAGATCGATCAGGCCAGCCAGGCCGGGTTCTCCACGCTGTTGCTGGTGGCCGCCCTGCTCTCGGCCGACCTCGGGCTGCTCAACCTGCTGCCCGTGCCGGCCCTGGACGGCGGGCGCCTGGTGTTCCTCGGCCTGGAGTGGGTGCGGCGCGGCCGGACCGTCGACCCCGCCAAGGAGGGCATGGTCCACTTCGTGGGGTTGGCCGTGCTCATGGCCCTGGTCCTCATCGTCTCCCTCCATGACATCCGCACCCTTTGAGCAGGTCTTTACGGCGGCCGAAGGACGGCGGATGATACGGGGGATGCATGCGGGAGGTGCCCAGATGCATGCCGTGAATGCGCGGCGGCACAGCCGACAGGTGCGCGTGGGGCGCATCGCCGTCGGCGGCGACGCGCCGGTGGCCGTGCAGTCGATGACCAAGACCGACACGCGGGACGTCGAGGCCACCATGGAGGAGATCTACCGGCTGCATGTGGCCGGCTGCGAGATCATCCGCCTCGCCGTTCCAGACATGGACGCCGCCCGGGCGCTGAAGTCCATCCGGGCCCAGACAGACCTGCCCCTGGTCGCGGACATCCACTTCGACTACCGCCTGGCGCTGGCGGCGCTGGAGGCCGGCGTGGACAAGCTGCGCCTCAACCCGGGGAACATCGGGGGCCGGGCCAAGGTCGAAGAGGTGGTGCGCGCCGCCAAGGAGCGGGGCGTGCCCATCCGGATCGGCGTGAACGCCGGTTCGCTGGAGAAGGACCTGCTGGAGCGTTCGGGGCGCGTGCCCGAGGCGCTGGTGGAGTCCGCGCTGCGGCATGTCCGGATCCTGGAGGACCTGGATTTCCACGACATGATCATCAGCATGAAGTCGTCGGACGTCCGCACCATGATCGCCGCGTACGAACTGCTCGCCGACCGCGTCGACTACCCGCTGCACCTGGGGGTGACCGAGGCGGGCCCCGCCTTCCAGGGCACGGTCAAGTCCGCGGTCGGGATCGGGCACCTCCTGGCCCAGGGCATCGGCGACACGATCCGGGTCTCGCTCACCGGGGACTCCGGCGAGGAGGTCAAGGTCGGCTTGGAGATCCTGTATGCCCTGGGGTTGCGGGAGAAGAAGCTGGAGATCGTCTCCTGCCCGTCCTGCGGGCGGTGCGAGATCGACCTGTTCACCGTGGTGCACGAGGCCGAGCGGCGTCTCAGCGGCGAGGACCTGCCGCCGATGAAGGTCGCCATCATGGGTTGCGTGGTCAACGGGCCGGGGGAGTCCATGGAGGCGGACGTGGGCCTGGCCGGGGGCAACGGGCTGGGCATCCTCTTCCGCAACGGCCGGATCGTGCGCCGCGTGCATGAGGCGGAGATGATCGACGCCCTGGTGGAGGAGTGCCGCGGCTTTGCGGCCGCGCAACGGGGGGACCCGGCCGCCCCCACGGGCTGAGGCCGGGTCCCCCGCGCCCGCGTCGCCGTCAGGCGGACGCGCGGGCGATGATCTCCCGCATCCGGCGGAGACCATCCTGTACGACGGTCAGCGGATCCTGTTCCCAGAGGGCGTGGTTGAACAGCTCCAGCGAGATCGGTCCATGGTAGCCGATCGCGTAGAGGGAGCGGACCAGCCCCTCCAGCGGCAGCACCCCGTCTCCGGGCTGCACGCGGTCCGGATCCTCCTGCTGCTCCCGCGGCTTGTCTCCGGGGGCGTCATTGAAGTGGCAGATCGCAACGGCATGGCCGGGCACCAAGCGCACCTCGTCGAAGCTCCCACCGCCGCGGAAGACGTGGAAGGGGTCCATGACCACGGTCGCGTCCCGGTCGTTGGCCCGCGCGCATACCTCCAGGGCCGTGCGCAGGTCGTAGATCTGCGTCACGAAGCCCAGGAATTCCATGGCGGGGAGGACCCCGATCCGCCGCCCCAACTCCAGTAGCGCGCCGTAGCGGGCGCCGGCCTGCGCCAGGTCGACGCGCTTGTCCTTGGGCGGGCTGGCCACGATGCGCGGGCAGCCCAGCGTCGCCGCCGCCTCCATCCGCTCGCGCGCCACCGCCAGGGCCTGCGGAAACTCGGCGTCGCCGCAGTCGGCCCAACCGGACAGCGAGATCATCGACGGCACCTGCAGGCCCGCGTGCTGCAGGTGTGCCCGGATCCCGGCCAGGGAGGCCCCGGACTGCAGGTGTGCCTCCACGTCCTTGCTCCAGAGTTCGATCATGTCGTAGCCGGCGCGCGCGGCCACCTCGATCTTCTCCTCCAGGGGACGCGGCATGATCGTGCTGGTGTTCAGGCAGAGCGGAAACACGCGTCAAACAACTCCCTTCGTTCGGGGCGCCCCGCTGGGCGCTCCCCACCGTCCGTCCAAGCTTCGCCGTTCGGCGGGCCGGCCCTCCGCACGCCATGCGGACTTGGGGGATCACAGCACCGCCGGGCCGGGCGGGGATGGTCGGTCCGGACGACGCCGGTCCGGGGCGCGGACCCCCGACGCCCACGCGGCGCCTTGACGCACGGCCACCGCGAACCTAGCATTTGGATCTAGACTCATCCATTGCGGGCGGTCATCCGGCTGATCCGGTACGGCGTCCCCCGCCCTGTAGAGGGGTTGGGGGACGCGTTGTGTCGCGGTCGGGCCCCGGCCGCCCCGGAGGGAGTGCGCGATTGGTCAGCCAGATGTCCAGGCTCCTGGCGCCCACGCTGCGCGAAGTACCCGCCGAGGCTGAACTCGCCAGCCACCAGTTGATGCTGCGCGCCGGCCTCATGCGGCGGGTGGCGGACAGCGCCGGCCTCTACGCGCTCCTGCCGCTGGGGGTGCGCGTCAAGGCCAAGGTGGAGCGGATCATCCGCGAGGAGATGGACGCCTGCGGCGGTCAGGAATGCCAGTTGCCGATCGTGCAGCCCGCCGAACTCTGGGAGGAGAGCGGCCGCTGGGCCGTGTACGGGGAGGAGATGTGGCGGCTGACCGACCGCCACGGCCGCGCCTACTGCCTGGGCCCGACGCACGAGGAGGTGGTCACCGACCTGGTGCGCCACCACGTCGCCTCCTGGCGTCAGCTGCCCCTGCTCCTTTACCAGATCCAAAACAAGTACCGGGACGAGCGGCGGCCGCGCTTCGGGATGCTCCGCGCCCGCGAGTTCATCATGAAGGACGGCTACTCGTTTCACCGCGACGAGGAGGACTTGGCCGTCTGGTATCAGCGCCTCTTCGACGCTTACACCCGCATCTTCCAGCGCTGCGGCCTGCTCTGCCGGCCGGTGCTCGCTGATCCCGGCGCCATCGGCGGCAAGCGCACGCATGAATTCATGGCGCTGGCTGACGCGGGGGAGGCAGAGGTCGTCACCTGCCCGCAGTGCGGCTACGCGGCCGACGTGGAACAGGCCGAGGCGGGTCTCCGCCCGGCCCCGGCCCCCGGGATCCTGAAGGAGGTCGCCACCCCCGGGGCGCGCAGCGTCTCCGAGGTGGCCGGCGCGCTGGGACTGGCCGCGGGCGCCGTGGCCAAGACCCTCTTTTACGTGGCCACGGGCGGGGGGGGACCGGCGCGGCTGCTGGCCGCCGTGCTTCCCGGCGACCGGGAGCTGAACCCCCTCAAGCTCGCCCAGGCGGCTGGCGCCGAACAGCTCCGCCCGGCCACGCAGGAGGAGGTGCCCGTCCCCCTAGGCTTTGCCGGCCCGGTGGGATTGGCGGGTGCCGAAATCTTTACGGACCGCGCGGTGGCCCAGGGCGGCGCCTGGGCGGTGGGGGCCAACCGCGCGGGCTACCACCTGACGGGGGCCACGGCGGGCCGGGATTTTTCGGCGGCGAGCGTGGCCGGGCTGGCCTTGGCGGTCGGCGGCGATCCCTGTCCGCGGTGCGGGGCCGAACTTGTCGGGTCCCGAGGCATCGAGGTCGGGCAGGTGTTCGGTCTGGGAACGAAGTACAGTAACGCTCTTGGAGCCACCTTCCTGGATGAGAGCGGGCAGGAACGCGCCATCGTCATGGGGTGTTACGGGATCGGGGTCACGCGCACCATCGCGGCGATCGTGGAGCAGTGCCATGACGACCAGGGAATCATTTGGCCGGTTTCTGTGGCACCGTACCACTGCGTGCTGGTTCCCGTTGGCGCCGGGCCGGCGGGAGCGGCTGCCACGACCGCGGCCGAGGAACTGGGGGCCGCGTTGGACGCGGCGGGCGTCGAGGTGTTGGTGGACGACCGCGACGAACGGCCGGGGGTCAAGTTCAAGGACGCCGACCTGATGGGGTTCCCCGTGCGGATCACGCTGGGCCGGGCTCTGGTCGACGGGATGGTGGAGGTGCGTCTGCGCCGGACGGGGGAGACGCGGCTGGTCCCCCTGGGGCAGATCGTAGAGGCCGTGCGGGCGGTGCTGTCCAAGAACGCGTGACTTGCGGCGCGGGCGTCGACGTATGGATGGATGGGGAGGGTTGGCCGTGCAAGGGCCGCTGGGCGGGGCCGAGGCGGTGGCAGCGGCCCTCGTCGATCTCCCGGCGGTCCCCGAGCCGGTCCGGACCGGAGCGGTGGCCAAGCCCGGCCGGGTGGTGGCCGTGATCCCCGCGTACAACGAGGAGAAGACGCTCGGCGAGGTCCTCTGCGTCCTTGCCCATGTGCAGCAGATCGACCGCGTCTTCGTGATCAGCGACGGGTCGACCGACCGGACGGCCGCCGTGGCGCGGGATGGCGGTGCCACGTGCATCGAGCTCGAACAGAACGTGGGGAAGGGCGGCGCCCTCAAGGTCGGCATCGACCAGGCGGACGCCCAGGTCTACCTGTTCCTCGACGCCGACCTGATCGGGTTGACCGCACTGCATGTGCACGACCTCCTGCTGCCCGTCCTCAGCGGGCGGGCCCAGATGAGCCTGGGCGTGTTGGAGAAGGGGCGGGCGGTGACGGACCTAGCCCACGCCGTGGCCCCCTACCTCTCCGGCCAGCGGGCCGTCACGCGCGAGGTCCTGCAGGGGATCTCGGGAATGGAAACAGCGCGCTACGGGATCGAGGTGGCCATCAACCGGCACCTCAAAAAGCACCACGTGGCCGTGGAGATCGTACCGATGGAGAACCTCACCCACCGCATGAAGGAAGAGAAGCTGGGTCTGCTGCGAGGCTTCGTCGCCCGCATGAAGATGTATTGGGAGATCGTCAAATACACCAGCGAGTGACCTCCGGTCGCACGCCTGCCGCACCCGGCCGCCTGATCGGCCGGGCCTGGGTCGGTCACGCTCGCCCGAGGCCGTCCCGGTGGCGCGTGGACGCGCGGGGCGCCCGTGCGCTGCGGCGGGTGGTGGTCCGACTCCGCCGCGAGGAGCCGTCCGCGGCACGGGTCGGATAAGAACCCGGCCTTTGTGAACGACGCCTGCAGGCACTACCAACCGCAACAACTCCTGCCTCCCCGCCTCATCCAGGGCAGGGTGCATCCCATGAATGGCGGGCGTGGCAACAGCAATGTTAATTAATTGTTAAGAACCAGGAATCCCGGGGTCGGGATGAAGCCCCCCCCGACTTGGCCCAAGCCCGTACAGGCAATCCAACGCCAAGTCGGGGAGAGGCTGCGGTGAGCGTAGCAGATGGGATGC
>JAJZWQ010000118.1 GCA_021846605.1 Bacillota bacterium
TTCCCCGGAGACGCGAAACGCCTGTGGAGGAGAAGGCTCTGGCTGGGAGCTCTGCCCGGCGAAACCGGCTCCTGCGAAGCAGGAATCTCCAAGCAGGAAACTGGCCGCGCAAGCGGTCGGAAACAAAAGGCTATGAGGAGAGGAACGGTCGCCAGGACGCACATCACGTGGCTCCCGGCCAGGCAGACACCCGCACCCTCAGGAGATCCGCGCCAGGCCAGGCCAACACCAACCCTGCGGAGGCGGTCACGGTGACCCGGGCCCCGGTCCCGAGGGTCACGCCGTCGATCCGGGCCGCGCGCAGCAGCCCGTCCCCCGCCAGCGCCCGCGTCAGCCATCCCTGGGCCAACGCTTGGGCGTCCGGGGGAAGGACGAGAACGGCTCCGGTCAGCTGCTGCCCCAGACAGATCAGGTACGAGCCGGTCGGGGCACGCCCAGACCAGACCGTGCCCACACAGCCCGCGTCGGCGGCCCAGCCCGGCAGAGGGCCGAAGCCCTCCTGCGGTTGGGCGGCGAACGCTCCCGCTCCGGCCTGCACCACCGCCCATCCCCCAACCCCTTGGCAGCCCAGTACCGGGGCCGAAGGACCGCAGCTGTACCGCACGTACCGCACCAAAAGGCGCATCCGCACGGCCGAGTCCTGTACGATCGCCAGGGCGGCGGCGGACGCCGCCTGCTGCAAGCGTTCACGCGCGGCGACCTCCAGCGCCACCACGGATGCGGCGATGGCACAGACGCATAGGAACCCCAGGCAGACGGCCACAAGGGCGGCCACCTGCCCGTCGTCGCGCCCCCGTGTCACCCAGGACCCCCCGCTTTGCCGGCACAGTTCCCCGGAGATCCCATGAGCCGCGCCCACCATTGCGCCCAGCAGCCGGCAAGCCGTGCGTCACTCAGCCAGGGCGACCGTACCCCGCAGAGCAAGAGGCGCTCGGCCGGGGGCACGGACGATCCCTGGGGGCAGCCGCCGGCCGGACGGCTGAGGGGCTGCCCAGCCACGGTACAGCGCCCGTTCACACCGGCGGCGCGCCCAGAGCCGCAGGTGCCCTCCAGCCACAGGCGCAGTGTGGTGGTTCGGCCATCCGGCATCCGTGCGGTCACCGTCACGGCGTTTGTTCCCACCTGCGCGGGTCCCGGCACGCGGGCCTCCCAGGCAAGAAAGCGCGCCCCCGCCGCGGCCCACTGGGCCGGCAGAGTACCTGCGGCAGCCGGCGCCAGGGTGGCAGCGGCAGCGGCCAGCATCCCCGTCCATGCGGCACCATCCGCGGACTCGGGGCCGCAGCCCCCGGGCGGCGTACCGCCGCCGGTTCCGGGAAACGCCCCGACATTGACGCCCGCCACCCGCCAGGAGGCGGGGCAGAACCAGGTGCCCGCCGGCGCGGGTTCCGGGCTGGGGATCAGGGGACCGCCCGGGCCACGCACGGCCAGGGTTGCCCCGACCGGGGCGAGGACCCGGACGACAGCGGCGCCACTTCCCACCCCAACGCTGGAGGGGGAAACCACGGCGGTCAGCCGCGGGACCAGCCCGAACACCTCCAGTCCCCCCGGCGTCGGTTGGCCGCCAGCCGGAGGGGCGGCCCGAGCCGTGGATCCGGTGGTGGCGGCGTTGTCCCACACGAGGATGGTGGAGCCGGAGACGACCGCCGCCGTGAAGGGATCCCGCACCGCTGCAGCCGCTGGCGCGGACAGGAGCGTCCGGATCGCCGACCAGGTGCTGGAGATGGCGTCCGCCGCCAGGCCCCCACCGCCTCGAGTGAACACCAGCTCGGCACGGGCGCCAGCGGCCACCGCCAGGGTGGGCGTCCCGGGAGCGCCAGGCCCAACGCCCAGCGGCAGCCACCCGGAGCCCTCCCCGTTCCTATCCGCCACGAACAGCGCATCACGGCTCGGGCTGGTCAACAGCACGTGGCGGGCGGTCACAGTGGGCGGCTCGATCAGCGGGCCGGCCCCGGTCGGCATCACCCGGATCGCCCCGCCCGCGATCGGGATCTGGTAGAGGGTGCCTTCTACATCCGTGGCGAAGACCGCGCCGGCCGAGACCGCCGTGGCCGCCCAGATGGGGGCCCGCACCGTGGGCGGGCCCGCGAGGATCTTCCACGAAGCGTTCTCGAGATCGAGGGCCACGACACGCGGCGATCGCGCGGAGGCAACCCCGAAGTAGAGTTCGCCACCCGCGCCCACGGCGGCTGACGAGGTGATGGGCGCTGCGGGGAAACCACCCCACGCGCTCCCGTAGCCAGCCAGTGCCAAGGGCGCCGTGCCCGTGGCGGGCGCAGCGGCGTAACAGCTGAACCCCCCATCCCAATCCCCGTCGCAGACCGCCCAACCGGACGGCACCGCCGCATCGGCGACGAACGTCGGGCTGGTACCGTCGCCGGCGACCGGGTTGGGACCGGGAATCAGGGCGCTCCCACCACGAGCCGGATTGCCGGTGGGCCACCAGTAGAGGCGATCGCCGGCGCCAAACGCCACCCACGCACCGTCGGGACTGATCGCCGCGTCCGAGGGCTCGGCGAAGTCCTCGCCGGGCGCAGCACGGAGTACGGCGGACGGTTCGCCCGGAAGCTGCAGGGCCCGGCCCGGTGAGCTCTCGGCCGTGGCCGGGTCCACTAGCCCGGACCACAGCGCCCCCCGCAGCCCGCGGTCCCAATACGTCCAGAGGTACCAGCGGTCGCCGGCAATGACCGGCGTGCTCTGGCTTGCCCCCGGCAGGGGTACCACAAACGGGCGCAGTGTGCCCACCGCGTCACCCGGGACCGCGAGGGCGTCCTGGGCGATCGGGGCGCTGGTCACACGAGTCCGGGCGTACCCGTACCCCCAGGTGTAGCTGGCCGCCCCGGCGGGGGCCGCTGTCACCAGCGCCCCGATCACCATGACCGCAAGCGCCGCTCGCATCCCGTCACCTCCTGCGTCGTGTCCACCAGGCGCGGCGTCCCAATGCCACCGCCAGCCCCACCAGCGCGCCGAGGGCGCCGAGGGGAAGCCATGTCCCGCGCCAGGACCACAGCCGGCCTTCCCAACGCCGCCAGGTTGGGAGGCCCCGCCAGGCGTACCAACGGCGCATGGCCGCGCGGCAGGTGGGCGCCACGGCACAGGGAACCGTCACGCCCTGCCAGACGACGGCCGGGGGCGGCCGGCGCGCGGGGCTTGCGCCCGCCGCCCGCGACGCCATTCCCCCGCGCCCGGGTCCTGCGGCCGGTGCCGGAGCGGCCCCTCCCCCCGCCCCCCGTGCCGGCGGGGGGGGTGGGGGGAGGGGCATCGCCGCAACAGCGCTGGCCGGGTCGGTCACGCGTCCTCGGGGGACGAACGGGGGCCAGAACTGGGCGTTGCCGGCCACGGCCGGATCGCTTCCGTTGAGCCACTGCAGCAAGCGCACCGGGTTGACCCCGACTGTGCGCATGCCCGCCGATAGCGGGGACGCGAACTGGACCCACTGGCCGACGGCCGGAGTTCCGTCCTCGGGCGTCCACCGCCGCAGCACCTGCGCCAGTTCCGGGAAAAGGTCCCGCGTGCTCGGGGGATATCCGAGCTCCGCCGCGGACACGCCGATGAAGGCGTACCCGCCAAAGCACCCGTCGCGTCCACCCTGGGGCAGGAGTTGCAACGCCCCGCCGCCTAGGTCGGACTGCGCCAGGACAAATCCCGTCACGGTACAGGTGGGCAGCGTGCCCGACCCCGTTTCAGCGTGGACCCAGACGGCCGCAAGCAGCACCATGCCCAGGACAGCACCCCGCACGGTTCCCCCCCCCCCATCACACGCGCGGCCAGTGCACCCACGCGAACAGGCCAGTCCCCAGGGCAATCCAGGGGGCGAACGCGATCTCCCGTCCGCGCCAGCGCACGTGGCGCCGAAGGCACCAAACAATCTCAAGACCGGACCAGACGGCACAGGCCACAAAACCCCAGGCGGGTGCCTCGAGGGCGGCGCCCGGCCCCAGCAAGATGCCCAGGGCCATCGCGAGTTTGAGATCCCCGCGGCCCAATCCGAGCCACCGGACGCACGGCCACCACACGATCGCCGCCGCGCCGCCGACCAGAGCCCGGATGAGTCCGCCCGCACCGCCGCCGACCACCGCCCACAGGCACCCAACTCCACCTGCCAATACCAGGGCCCCGTTCGGGATGCGCCGGTGGCGGATGTCCACGACGGAGGCGTGGAGCAGCAGCCCGGCCGCCACCCATTCACGCATCGGCGGCCTCGGCCGCTCCGGCACGGGTGGGCGGCACCGCCCTTGCCGCAGCCAGGAGCTGCCATGCCCGCCCCGAACCCGGGCCCAGGAGTCCCCAAAGCGGCAAGACCGCCCCCACGCTGGCATGGAAGGAGCACTCCGCCCGCCCGACCCGCCCCGCCCACCCGAGGGTGCTCGACGGGCAGCCGAGCACGTTCGCCCCCCAGGCCGGCCGGGCGGCAGCCGCCCCCCGTGTCGCGGACACCGCCACGCGGCCGGCGTGGACGGTTTCGCGCGATTCCACCACGGTCCACCAGTCCGCCGCGCCGGCGCACGCCAGGGCCGCTCCACCCGCCCCCGCCTGCGTCCCGGCCCGTTCGGCGGCGACCAGCGCGGAGACCAGCAGCAGGAAGATCAACACCATCCCGAGGACGAGGGCCTCCAGGACCAGGGCCTGGCCCCGCTCCGGCGCGTCCACCTGCCGCGTCATTCCTCGGGAAACACCGCCCGCTCGGTCAGAAGAAAGGCGGCCGGTCCGGCGCGGCTGCCCGGCGCCAGCAGCGGCGCCAGAGGCGGGAACAGATTGGCAGCCGCGTAGCGGATGACGACGGTCGCCGGCGGACCGGGCACGCCGGGATCGGCACATGAGGCGGCAAAACTCCATTGTCCCGGCTGCAGGGGTTCCGGCACACGGGCGCCCAGTGGTAGCACTCCGGCCAGCGCTCCCCGGGCCGAATCCAGCGCATCGGCGTACCAGGAGGCGTCTCCCTGTCCGCACTCGATCGAAGCGACCCGCGCGCTGTCCCGCACGGCATTGACGACGACGGCCTTGGCCACCGCGGCCGAGGCCAGCGCCACGGTTGCCATCAGGAGGGCGATCAAGAGTGGCAGCACCAGGATGGTCTCGACCACGGCGGCGCCGCGCTCGTCTGCCTGCACCCCAACCCCTCCCCCATAGCCCCGGAACCCCCGTCAACTACAGGAACTGGCCGTGCCGTTGGCTGCCCCGGTCAGACAGTGCGCGATGCCGTTGAGGTTGGACAGGATCCCCTGTTTGACCGACACCAGACCGACCACGGCCAGCATGGCGATGATCGCCACCACGATCACGTACTCGGGCACTTCCGCCCCCCGTTCGTCGCGCCACCAGCCGCGGATCCGCGCGCGTATCCGTCCCCACATGATCGCCACCTGGAAAGAAACGTGGTCGCCCCAGCCGACCACGCCGTCCCGCCCGTCCAGGTTTCGCCCCCTTCGGCCATCGATTTCCCCTTACGGGGATGGCTCGGGCGGACTGGGGCCCCGGGCACCCCCGGACCCCTACGGGTGATGTCCTGACCCGCTCTCAGGGCCGGCTACCGGCAGGCCCGCTGGCTCGCCGGCGCCGCCCAACCGACGTCCGTGCCGCATCTCCAACGCCCCCTTCAGCGCCCGCCCAGCGCCGCTGTGACCATGGTCATCGCGGGATAGCCGATGACGAGCACGATCGCCGGCAAGATGAAGACTGCGACCGGGAGCACAATGGCCGCCCCGGCCCGGTTGCTCCGTTCGCGCATGCGTTCGTGGCGCTGGGCCCGCACGCTCGCAGCCAGCTCGCGCAGCACATCCGCCGTCCGCGAACCGAACCGCCCTGCGCGTGCCAGGGCATCCGCCAGGGCCGCGACGTCCTTGTGGCCGAGCCGTTGCACCAAATTGGCCAGGGCGTCCTCGTTCCACTGGCCCAGCCCCCGCTCCACCTGCATCTGGTGGAAGGCCGCGGAGAGGATGCCGGGGAACTCGCTGGCCACCTGTTGCAGCGCCTGCGATAGGGAGACTCCCGCCTCCGCCGTCAACGCCAGGTAGTCGACGAAATAGAGCAACTCCCGGTCGATGACGGCGCGCCTGGCGGCCAACTGCTGCGCCAGCCATAGTTCGGGGGCCTCCCAGCCCACTAGGGCTCCGGCCACACCAGCGGCAAATGGCGCCAGAGCCCCCCCCAGGGCGGTCCCGCCCACCACGCCCCCCAGCGCTCCAGCCAGCAGCGCGACCAGCCGCAGGGCCAGGTATTGGTCGGAACCCAACCCCGCCCCGCTCCAGGCCAGACGACGGCCGGGATCCGGCGCACCCAGCGAGCGTGCCATCGGGGCGAGCCGATCCAAACCACGAGGTAGGACCCACCCGTGACCGCCAGGCAACCGCCGGCGCGTCGTCACCGCCGCTCCCACTAGGGCCACCCGCCCGCGACGGTCCAGCCGCTTCCCGCCGAACGCCATAGTCGCGGCGGCAATGGCCGACGCCATGCACCAGAAGAACACGGCCACCTACCCCGCCTCCCGTGGCACGGACATGCGCAGCACCACCACATACCCCACAGAGAGCCAAGCCGCGGCCAGACCCAGCAACATCTCACCGCGCACCGTTGCCAGCAGGGGCGACTCAAACGCCGGGTACGCGTAGCGCATGAAGGCAAGCAGCACCGGCGGCACGATGATCAACACGTTGGCCTGCCAGCGTCCGGCCGCCGTGGCCGACCGGATGGCGCCTTCAGCCTCGCGCCGTTCCCGCAGGGTACGGTGGAGACCGGCAAGGGCGCCCGCCAGTCCGGCACCGGCCCCCTGGTTGAGGCGGAGTCCCGCCACGAGCAAGCGCACCTCGGGGGTGGGCATTCGGTCGCGCCAAAGCCAGAGGGCTTCAGACAGCCCCACCCGCTGGGCATCCTGCACGACCCGCAGAACCTCGGGACCGAGTAGGCCCCCCAACCCGGTTCCAACCTCCATGAGCGCCTCGTACGGGACCATGCCGGCACCGACGGCGCCAGCCAGACCTGCCGCCAAACGTTCCATCTCTGCGGCGAACCCCGCGCGGCGACGTTCGCGCGCGCGCCGCAACCATGCCAGGGGCCCGAGCGCCGCCGCCAGCCCGGCCGTGGGCCAGGACCAGCCCGGCCCCAGCGCGGCGCGGCCGGCCAGCCAGCCACCGAGGAACGCGGCGGCTCCCACCGCGAGTAGGGGAACCGCCCCAACCGGGATGCGGCGGCGGCGCAGCGCCCGATCCAGGGCGTCGACGGCGCCCGCCCAGGCCGGCGGCACGGCACGGGGGACCGGCAGCCAGCGGAGTCGGCCCACAAGCGCCAGCACCAGCGCCGCCACCGCTCCCCCCGCACCGACAAACACCAGCGACACCGCGCCGCCTCCCCTCAGTCGCCGCAGAGCCAGGACGGGCGCTCCCCCGTCGTCCGCAGGGCGCCACCCTCCCAGCGGTAGAGGGGACGCAGCCGGGGCTGCCCGTGCGCGTCCTGACCCTCGATCGCAACGATGGCATGGACGCGCCGCCTGCCTGCCTCCCGGACCATTTGAACGATCAACTTCAGGGCATCGGCGGCGATCTGCACGACCGACTCCCCCTCGCCCGTACCGCGCCGCAGGGTAGTCGCCTGCACCAGACGGTTGAAGACCTCCCGCGGGGAGTTGGCGTGCACGGTCGTGAGCGAGCCGTCGTGCCCGGTGTTCATCGCCACCAACATGTCCAGGGCCTCGACATCCCGCACCTCTCCGACCACGATGCGATCGGGCCGCATGCGCAGCGCGTTGAGGACCAACTGCTGGATCGTGACGGCTCCGCTGCCCTCGGTGTTGGCGGGTCGCGATTCCAGGCGCACGACGTGGGGTAGTCGCGGTTGGAGTTCGGCCGCGTCCTCGATGCACACCACACGTTCGTCGGCGGGGATACAGCCTGTAAGGGCGTTGAGCATCGTGGTCTTGCCGGTGCCGGTGCCTCCGGCCACCACGATGTTGGCCCGCCGCCGCACGGCCCAGGCGAGAACATCCCACGGGGTCGAACCCTGAGGAAAATCCGGACCCGTTGCGGGCTCGACCCATACGGCTGGACCGAAACCGCCCGCCTCCACCAGCTCACGCAGGCTGAAGGGGCGCGGAAACCGGCGGATGGTAACGGTCGTGCCTAAAAGCGAGATCGGGGGGCGGACGGCGTTGAGCCGCGACCCGTCCGGCAGGCGGGCGTCCACCATCGGTTGGGCGAGAGAGAACGACCGGCCCAACGGCCCGACGATGCGTTCCACCAGAGACTGCACCGAGCGGTCGTCGCGGAATGTCAGATCGGTCGGCTGCAGGCGCCCCTCGCGCTCGACGAAGACCTGGTCCGGACGATTGACCATAATCTCGGTCACCCCGGGGTCATCCAGCAGTGTCTGCAACGGTCCCAGTCGGCCCCCCAGGTTTTCCATTACCTCGCGTTCCACCGCTTCCAGTTGGGCCCGCGGTAGGTTGCCTGCCTCCGCAACGACGAGGCTTCTGCAGAATGCGCGCTGCGCCGAGAGCGGCAGCCCCTGTCCTTCCGCGGAGAGGCGTGCGATGACGCGCCTGATGGCCTGCTGGGCCGGATCGGCCGCCTCGCCATCCGCACCGAGCGGAAAGCCGGCGTGGCCGGCGGCGGGCGCCGCCGGGACGGTGGACGCGTCACGCTGCGCCCGTAGGGCGGCCAGGTAGTTGCTCATGCCGTATCCCCCCCTGGAATCAGGATCCGAAGCGCCAGGGCCGGCGACCCGACGCGTCCGCAAGGCCGGGCACCACCGGTTCCATGGCCCGGCGCAGGGACGACATGAAGGGGCCGTGCGGCGCCTCGTGCGCCAGCGGACGCCGCCGGTTGGCGGCACGCTTGGCGGCAGGGTCAAAGGGGATACTCCCCAGAACCGGGAGCCCCAGTGCCTCGCGGACCTCGGCTGGGGCGAAGTCCCCGGGACCAGGCCGGTTGCGGTTAACCAGGACCCGGACCTTGGCCAGGGGCAGCCCGGCACGTTGGAGGGCCAGGCAGCCAGCATGCGCGCGTGCCAGGCAATCCAGGGTGGGTTCCACCACCAGGATCACGCCGGTGGCCAGCTGGAGTACGCGAAAAGCGGCCTCGGTGGGCTGGGCCGCGCAATCCACCACCACCAGTTGGAACATGCGTGAGAGCGTGCCCAGGACTGTGTCCAGGAGGACCGAGTCCGCCGTGCGGTCGGTCTCCCCACCCGCAAAGAGGCAGTGCAGCCCGCCCTTGGTTTCGGCGAGCATGCGCATGGCGATCGCCGGGTCCACCTGGCGCTCACCGCGGTATTCCATCCAGTCCAGCACGGAGGGGGTGGCGGCGACCCCCAGGAGCGCCGCGACACTTCCGACCCCGTCCTCCGCATCGACGAGGACACAGGAACGTCGACGGCGGCTGGTCGGAGACGCCGCCTGTAGTCCGAGGGACACACTGACCAGGGACTTGCCCACACCACCTTTGAAGGAGAAGACCGCCAGGGTGGCCGGTGTGCCCGCGGGCAATCCCGCCGGAACCGCAGCGGGCGGCTGATCCGCAAGTCCAGTCGCCAGGCGGTCCTCCGCCTCCAGATCCTCGCGGAGCGTCCGGACCAGCGTCTCCGCGTCAAACGGCTTGGGGATCAGTCCGCGCAGGCCCCTCCGTCGCGCTTCCCCCCACAATTCCCGTGAGGGTCGGGCACACGTCAGGTAGACGCGGACCCCCGGCAGACGCTGCGCCAGTTCGGCCGCAACCTCAAAGCCCGACGGGTGGGTCAATCCCTCGTCCACAAGGAGAGTGGCCGGAAAGTGCTCAGAGAGGGTTGGCACGGGGAAGCAGGCGAGACATCCCATATATAACCAACCAGGAGATTTCAGGGGAATGAAGAAGGCGGGTCCTTTGAGTAAGTAAGGAGGTACC